>CAYRBS010000492.1:0-1620 GCA_964422335.1 uncultured Mariniphaga sp.
CCTTTTGTAATCCTGAATTCACTGATTACTTCAAAACCGTCAGGATCAGGTTCTATTAAACCTACATTCCCCCGTTCGTTGTATGCATAAAGCAGTCCGTCGGCCATAACAAGGGCGCCCTTGGTATCCCATTCATCCACATACTTTATTTCACCGGTGTCCCACACCATGCATACCCAGCGGCCCTGCTTGTTATTATACCAGTTGGAACCGTAAATATGGTCATCGTGAAGGATTACGCCATGATGATGGTTATCGAGTGTCCGGTCGATAAATTTCTCTGAAACCGAAGTTCCTGTTGAATCCATTTTCAGCATTACAGAAAAATAATCGTAACCGCTTGTAATAAATATCTCATCCTCCTTAAAAACAGGGGTATTTGGCCATATTATGGCATCCCTGTCGGTGAAATCAGCGTTATGATACCTGTAATTCCATGCAATTTCTCCATTTTCCGGATGGATGGCCAGCAAGTGGGTTCCGGTAGCAGCAAGGATATAACGAAAATCGTTGTATTCATAAATGGTTGCCGAAGCGTAGGTGCGCGGACCACCCAGGGATTCGGTCTGCCAGACTGGTTCTCCTGTCATTTTATTGAATGCCACAACACTGGTTTCCGGCCCCCCGGGGGAGCAAATCACCAGGTCGTCCACAATCAGGGGAGTTTCAGAATTACCCCAGGTATGGTATTCCCCTTCATACTCTTCATCCACATTCACGGCCCAAATTTCTTCCCCTGTTTCCCTTTCAACACATACCAGACGGCCGGTACCGCTCTGAACATAAATGCGGTCGTCTTCTATCACAGGTGAACAACGGGTATCAGGAAACGACTGGTTCCATGACCGCCCGTAAGAAACCTGCCACTTTACATTTCCCTCCAAATCGACAGCCGATAAATAATCCAGTGTGTCCATCATTCCGGTTATATAAATCATATCGCCGGCAAGAATGGGGGAAGACCAACCTTTTCCAAGGTCTTCTGCTTCAAAGATTAATTCCGGTCCATCCTCGGGCCAGGATTCCAACAATCCGGTTTCAGGGAAATGGCCATCGCGGTCAGGGCCCCGCCACTGCACCAATTGAGCCGTTGAAGAAAAAACAAAAAATATAAAAACAAAACTCCACCAATAAAACTTCATGGTAACTACTTTAGTTGATTTAAAATGAATTAAAAAAATCGCAAATGTTATAACAGGCCGGCAGTTACTTAATTTTGTAAGCAATCAATGCATCGCCATGGCGAAGATACAGCCTGCCATTGTGAATCACGGGGTGCGACCAATGCTGGCCGCTTCCCAGCTCAACCCTTGTTTTACTAACCAGGTTGAACTCTTGAGGAGTTGCTTCGGCCAGGCCAAGCTCGCCCCGGTCGCTGTAACAGTATAACATACCGTCCGCATAAATAGTAACTCCTTTACCAATGTCTTTCGAGGCATACTTTTCTTCACCGGTTTCCCAGTCAACACAACGCCACTCGCGGTTGTTGTCGCCCGAGCCGTACAGGTATCCGTCAACCATCACCATACCTCCGATACGGCTGTCGAGGTTATCATTAAACCAGGCTTTTTCAACAGAGCTGCCGTCTGCACTCAGTTCGAGTTTCACTCCGCCCTGGCC
>CAYRBS010000493.1:0-1617 GCA_964422335.1 uncultured Mariniphaga sp.
CCGGGTGAACGGGGAATCGTTTGTGGAATTTCCGGAAGGTCGTCCACCGTTTCATTTCCAATTGAAATAATGCGGTTTTCGTAATCGCAGGTGAGGGTTCCTTTCTCCCCTTCGAAATGCGCCCCGATATGCATGTCGTTGGCGCCGGGAACGTCGGGTGGAGTGGTGGTCCAGAAAACATCGAGGTCTTTAAATTTAAAATCGACATCGATCCATTTGGGTGTATTGGCAATTCCGTCGTTGGGTACTTCGCCGCGGGCATCGATACTGGTAAGTCCGGAAGGGTGAACGGACATGAACATGATGTCGGCAATGTGGCACCAGAAATCGGCAAATACACCGCCCGAGTAATCGAAGAAGTGGCGATAAGTGCCGTGACATTTGACGGGCGTATATTCGGAATAGGGGGCAGGCCCCAGCCACATATCCCAGTCGAGATGTTCAGGAGGGGTTTCATTCGGCGGGAATCCCAGCCCTTTTGATCCCCCTGTTTTCCACAACCGGACGGTATGGATTTTCCCGAGGGCGCCCGATTGGATAATTTCGGCCACGCGGTGGTAGTTATCGCCGGCATGAATTTGGGTTCCCAGTTGAAAAATACGGTTGTGTTTTTTGAGCGATTGCAGCATGACCTTTCCTTCCCTGGCAGAATAGGAAAGGGGTTTTTCGCCGTACACATCTTTTCCTGATTCAAAAGCCATAATGGCCACCAGGGCGTGCCAGTGGTCGGGTGTGGCACAGGAGATTACATCAATGTCTTTGCGGTCGATAATATGCCTGAAATCGGAATAAAGGTCCGGATTTGCCGATGAATTGCGGGAAGCGAGTAATTTTTTGGCTTCGGCAAGTCTGACTTCGTCCACATCGCACAAAGCAACGGTTTCCACATCGGGGAAGCCGGAAAACCAGCGGATGTGCGAACCGCCCATATTGCCTGTACCGATATGGGCTACCCTGATTTTGTCGCTGGGGGCTACCTTCATAATACCATTGGATATTAGCGGGAAACCCATCAGTCCAATTCCGGTGGTTTTTATGAATTTCCTCCGGTCGATTTTAGTTTTTTGTTTCATTTTTTGAATTATTTTTTCTGCACTTAGTAAATAGAAAGTATATAAGAAGCAACGTCTAAGATAGTCATGTAAATCTTTTGAAACAAATTGGATTTACCTGTAAAATTTATTCCGGTACTTTTTGTAACGAAAAAGAGGGCAGGAAAATCCGGCCCTCTTTAACAATCGTTTTTTTTATTTAGTAACCAGGATTCTGTGTCAGGCCTGGTTCAACACGCATCGTGTTTTCGTGGAATGGCCACAAGTAGTTGTGTGGTTCGAATGAGCGATCCTCAATTTTTAAGGAATTCAACTCGCCGTTGTCTTCTGTTGTGTGCCCCAGAGCTGGCTGGTTCAACACATCTTCGGCAATTTCCCACCTGAGGAGATCGTCATAGCGTAATCCTTCGGCAGCAAACTCGATTCTTCTTTCATTTCTGATGAGCTCAATCCAGTCCTGCTGACTAAATGAGTCGTATTCAGGCAGTGTAACATCCGCTTCGTCCATGTCGAGACCGGCTCTTTCCCTTACCTGGTTAATAGCGTCTTTTGCCAGGTCATCCAC
>CAYRBS010000494.1:0-1611 GCA_964422335.1 uncultured Mariniphaga sp.
TGACCCTGGCAAGGATAAAATTTCTGAAAAACAAAAAGAGGTTTTACCAGGCAGTTGAAAACTACCGGCATACTTTCCTTCAACCGGTTACCATCAGTGAAATTATTTTCTATCAGAGTATTTTAAACCCTGTCGGGCCGGTTTATAAGCCACTGGAAGTGTTGAAGCTAAGAGGTTAGGGATTTGCAGGCATTTGAATTTGTGTTGGGAAATTATTATTTTTGAGTAAGAATTTCTGTTTCATGTTTTATTAGGGTCATTTATATTTTTAAAAACATGTACCATGCAAAAACTAAAAGTTCTCATCCCCGATGCTGAAAGTTCTCCTGCTTTAAATGTTATAAGATGTCTTTCTCAGGTTCCGGGCATTGAAATTGATATTATGGCAAATCAGTCAAATGCAGCCTCAAGATACTCAAGGTATGTTAAATCATTTGCACGAACTTCGGATAATGGACCAGATGAATATCTGAAGCATATTCTCAACCATGCATTAAACAAGAATTCTGATATTATTTTACCCATTGATGAACCATGCCACAGAATATTCTCGCAGAATCTGGAAATGATTCATAAGTGCTGTTGTACTAGTCCAATTCCACAGCCGGAAGCTTTTGAAACTGTGATAAATAAATGGGAAATTGCTAAATTCTGTGAAAAGAACGGTATTCCTTGCCCCAAAACCTATCGCCTCAATGGAAAAATTATTTCAGATGAATTTCAGGGAATATCTTATCCAGCAATTCTTAAACCAGAGCATGGGCACGGCGGAATTAATATTTCGGTAGTTAATTCATTCAGCGAACTTAAGAATTTTATCGATTCAAAACCAGATTTGAGCATGGGCAATTACATTTTACAGGAATATATTCCTGGATACGATATCGACATGAGTTTACTTGCAAAAGATGGAAATATCCTATCTTATACTATTCAGAAGGGATTTATCAAAAGGTCTAACATGTTTGCTGCTTCTGCCGGAATTATGTTTTTATCTGAAGAACGGTTATTGCAGAATATTGTGAAACTTATTTCGGCATTAAATTATTCAGGGATTGCTCATATTGATTTACGGTACGATGAACGAACTGAAAATTTTGTGCTAATTGAAGTTAATGCAAGATACTGGGGCAGTTTAATGGGGTCTTTTCTTGCAGGAGTTAATTTTCCTTACCTGGCCTGCTTAACCGGTTTGGGTAAGAAATTCGATGTCTCACCTTTTAAATACATTAGGTATGTCGATAGTATCGCGGCTATCAAAATCATGTTGAAACATCCTTTTCCCAAAAGAACGGAGAGAATCAGGCTTTCAGAAACCGATTTAAAATATTTATTGAAAGACCCGATGGCTGAAGTTCAAAGTATCATGCTAAAAACTCAAAAGAAGCGCAAAAATATTATTGGCAAACTTTTTAAAGTTTCACAGGGAAAGAAAAGCACATGATGGAATAGCCTATTTAAAAGATGTTACAGGTTTCTCAGCAATATTCACAAGTCAAAACAATGTAGTAGCAGAATTCATTCACTTTCCCATTCCTTTAAAACTCACCATGAGTGTGTAAATGAGTATTTTAAAGTCGATGTACAAAGAGATGTTTTTCAGGTACATCA
>CAYRBS010000495.1:0-1598 GCA_964422335.1 uncultured Mariniphaga sp.
GTGTAAATAATTGGTTCTGTTTCGTCCGATACAACGAGTGCATCTTTATAATTGCCAAGCATGAGCAACGAAAAAGTTTTTAAAACTTTATAAATACACTTGACCTGAATATTTTGGTGTGCATCAACAGATTTAATGTAGTCACTGTCATTCCCGATTTTCTCTGCGGAATGGTGGTAGTTGTTTGCCGTTAAAGCATCAATAATTTTTAGCCCTCCGGTAAACAAATCAATTGCCCACTGATTGTGCCTGGTTTTGCTGAATTCCAGCGAACGTTTTGTTTCCAGATTAAGTGCTTCCAAAGAAACTCCCTGGTAAAACCGGCAATACATGTTGTGGCCGAAAGCATAAGCAGCATATTGCAAATTGCCCGATCGCAATCCGATTTCATACGCATCGATGTAATCCTGCGAGCTGTATTTCAGGTGTTTAAACCAGTGGCGGATGGAGCTTCCAATCATCAGGTAGAAAACGCTCTGGTCAGATGGAATTGAAAACTTTTCGGTCATCAGTTGAGTGGCTACATCTGCAAATTTTTTAGCCGAGGCATAATCATCTTCAACCCAGCCAAGCAATCCGCCAAAAGCCGTATGGCTGTATCCAACCTGCGGAATGTTCCCGTATTTCAGAGTCAGCCCAACAACAATGGGAACCATCACACTCCAAAGTTTTTGATGCGAACGGTAACACGGCGGCCCCATGGTTATCAGTATTTTGCAAGCCGTTAACATCTCCGGATTGCTCATGTTCGGCAATTGGCTCAACGATGAAATTTCTTTATTTTTAAGTTGCTCTTTTACTTTTGCAATTTCTTCGTCGCGTGATTTATCGTAATCTTTTTCAGGCAAAATTATACCGAGCGCTTTCAAAGCAGATTTTCCGGATGCAATTGCTTCCTGATAACGTGCCAGCAAAGTGTACTGAACTATTAATATTTTGAATGCTTCTGCTTTTTCAACTGCATTGTTGGCGCTTTCAACTGCCTGATGAATGCATTGTTCCGCAATTTTCTGATCGCCCTCGAGAAATTCGCAAACTGCTTGTTCGTTTAAATAGCTCATTAACAGTTTGTGGTCTTGTTTCCACATGGATTCAGAAAAACCTTCTTTCTTCAGAATTTTTTCTGCCCTGCGGTAGAATTGCAACGCTGCAGAATATGCAGTTGCATCGTAGGCTTTTCTTGCTGCCTGTATATTTAGCCTGAATAATTTTTCGCGTTCGCCGGTATTTTCAATCAAATCAATTCCGGCATTCAAATTATTAACAACCTCAAAAAATCGTTCGTTTAGTTGTTCAGGTGATAATTCAGCCAAAAGTATTTTGCCTATTTTAAATAATATTTTGCTGTGGCGCTCCTCGCCAATCAATTGAAATGCCGCTTGCTGCAGCCGGTCGTGGCGGAAAACATAAACATCAGTTTCAGGCTCATCCTGAATAATGGCCTTTTTCTGAACCAATTTTAACGGAATTGCAAATTCTTTCCCTTCGGACGAGTTTAAAATAGATTTGCATTCTTCCAAATTAAAACCACTAATAATTTCAAGGTTTTTTACATGAAACCGGTTTCCAAGACATGCCGCCAGTGAATATAATTTTTG
>CAYRBS010000496.1:0-1591 GCA_964422335.1 uncultured Mariniphaga sp.
TTACCGGCCAAAAGCCGAATGAACTCAAACATATCCTTTTCCTCGCCTGTGAAACTGACATTCTTCTCCTTTAAATTTTCTTCCAGTGCCAGAAGGCGATAATAATAGGCTCCCTGCTGGCGCACCAGGTCCATGTATTTGAGCGACTGCAAAAGCGAGAAATATTCATTGCTGACGAATGCCAAATCAGATTTTACAGGCGTATCGTTAAATTTACTTAGCAAGCTCAGATTGAAGTCCAACGGTTCAACTGCTAATTGTTCGTCCTCTTTCAATTGCCTGTTGGCATAAATTTTTGCCAGGTTCACATTTCCGTTGTACCGGAGGGCATTGTTTGCCGCCCTGAAATCGATGTCGAGCATTCTTATTTGTGATGCTTTTTTGCCGATGGTCTTTTCATTTTGAATTTTCTCTAACCGTTCCAACTCATTTTTCTTTGTTTCGAGAACGTAATCGATGTATTCTTCGTCCGGCATTCCAATAATTCCATCGATAAATGCCATCTGGGGTGTAGCCACTTCCCTTGTTTCATGCAGCCCATAATTTACTGCAGCGCTTTCGCCCATAAAAAGCGAAGGGTAATCTTTTAATTTCGAATTTGTTAAATGGAACAGCGGTTTGCCGGGTTCGAAGAAAACGCGTTCGCCACCCGAAGGCAAACTGACTGTAATTTCCTGCGGTAAATCCAGCGGGAATTCAACCGAAAAACTCCCGTCTTTTTGAATGCGAATAACATACGTTTCCATTTGGTTATTCAGCCGGTTTAAAAAGCGAACCATGCCGGTGCTCACTCCCAGCCGCGGCGAGTAGCCCCGGATAAAACCGCTGTAAACCACCTTCCCGGGATTCAGCAGCGGAACATCGAAAGGTTCGTCATCAGTTACATGTGCTAACAGGCTGGCATCTTTTGAGTAGGTTGAAAGTTGGCTGTTTTCCGATTGCATTACACATTGATTTTCATCTTTAGAAATGCAATACAGCATTGTTTCTGCCTGCTGATTTTTCAAACTGATTTCAAAACCATCGTCTGTGGGCGACACAGAAGCATATTCCCAGGTTTTGCCGTCATAAACCGCCAGCGAATCGAAAAAGCTGAATGTCCAGTTTCCGTTACCGGTTGAAAACCAGCTGCCGAGCAGTTCATCCGGCACCGGGGAACGGTGGGGTATTTCCCTGATTTCAACATCGTAGAAATTCCAGCTGTTGGCAACGGGTTCGCCAAAATCGATTTTAGTGACTTCGGAATTTACCGGCGGAAAAAATAACCGGTACGAAATTTCTTCCATCCGGTCCTTTTCCCAGTGCATTTGAACCCCGATTTCTGCCCCTTCAGCTTTGGTGATGCGGAGCTTTGTGGTGTCACCAACGGGCTGGATGTAACTCTTTTCATGAATGGCCACCCAGTTGTTTTGCGGAATGGTCACATGAAACGATAAAATAGTGGCATCGTCGGTAAGTTCAACTTTTGTCAGCTCAATGTAGTTGGTAGATTTAATCCCGTAACGGGGATTTTCGATTACTTTTTGTGCGGCGGCCGCAATGGCCAGAAACATCAGCACTGAAATTAAAACAAATTTGTTCATGGCAGTTT
>CAYRBS010000497.1:0-1586 GCA_964422335.1 uncultured Mariniphaga sp.
AGCAGTCGAACACCTCCATTCTTTACGACAACCGGTTTTTCTTTAAAATGTACCGAAGCCCCGAGGAAGGCAACAACCCGGAACTGGAAATAATCAAAACGCTAACGGAGAATACCCGTTTCAGGAACTTTCCCACATTTGCCGGAGCACTCGAATACCATGAGAATAATGCGGAGCACTCTGCCCTCGGAATTTTGGTCGATTTCATTCCAAACGAAGGGAATGCCTGGGAATTTACCCAGTCGGCAATCGACCAGTATTTCGATAATATTATTGAAGACAAAGAATTACTGATGTCCGGGAGTTTCGATGAAACAACCGATGTGGTTGATAAGGTAGGCAGAGAACGCATGACAGAACTACTGGGGCCGTTTTTTATTGAAATGATTAAACTACTGGGGCAGCGTACCGCCGAAATGCATGTGGCCCTGGCGTCGGTGAAAAGTAAAAAAGAATTTGCCCAGGAACCGTTTTCACTGTTGTACCAGAAATCGTTGTACCAGTCATTCCGCACGTTAGTGAAGCGCACGATTAACCAGATGAAATCATCGCGACAGAAACTGACCGGCGAGCAAAAAGAGTTGATTGACGATATCATTAAAAATGAGAGCCTGCTGCTTTCAACGGTAAAACACACGCTGGAGAAGAAGAAAATTCATACTTCAAAAATTCGTGTGCACGGCGATTATCATCTCGGACAGGTGCTTTTTACCGGGAAAGATTTTGTTATTATTGATTTTGAAGGTGAACCCACACGGTCGCTGACAGCCCGGAAACTGAAACACTGCCCGTTTAAAGATGTGGCCGGAATGCTGCGATCGTTCCATTACGCCATTTACATGGGGCAGCTCGAAAACCAGGCAAAAATACCGGAGAGTTCCGAATTCCTTTCACCCTGGCTGGAGGCCTGGTACACGATGGTGCGCAATACATACATCGACAGCTACCTGGAAACAGCCGGTGATGCTTCCTTTATTCCGAAAGAAGAGCGTGAAGTGAACGATTTGCTTTCGGTTTACACCATTGAAAAGGCCATTTACGAAGCTGACTATGAATTTAATAATCGGCCCGATTGGTTACACATCCCGCTGAACGGGCTGAAGAAATTGCTGGATGATATGGTAGAATAAAAAATTTTAAAAAACAATTAAAATTTTGATTATGAGTGAGAAACAAAATAAATCAAGTTTGAATAAGCAAAATAATTCTGAAGAAGGTCAAATTCCTGAAACCGGAAATGCTGTTCAAAACGTGGTTGAATTGATTACGGAATACGACATCTATCTTTTCCGCGAAGGCAAGCATTTTTCCCTGTACGAAAAACTGGGTGCCCACGTAATGGAAGTCAAAGGTGTAAAAGGAACTTTTTTCGCTGTTTGGGCCCCAAATGCAAAATCGGTTTCTGTTATCGGCAATTTTAACGGATGGGGGAAAGATGCCCACCACCTGAAGCGCCGCGAAGATGAATCTGGTATTTGGCAGGGATTTATTCCTGAGGTTGAAAAGGGTGAAGCCTATAAATATTTTATCACATCGCAGCACAACAATTACACAGTTGAAAAGGCCGATCCGGTGGCGTTTTACAG
>CAYRBS010000498.1:0-1582 GCA_964422335.1 uncultured Mariniphaga sp.
ACCATGAAATTTAAGCTGCCAAAATAGAATTAACTTTCAGTCATGTATTTACAGGCGGGAATCAGCTTCACTGTGGTGCCTTCGATATCAAACAAATCGGTCTGATTGTGAGTCAAAATAACCCCCTCTTTTAAACCAAAAAAGTCAAGTGCGCTTTTAAGTCCGAATACCTCCCGTTTCATATTCATATCGTCAACCTGCCAGCACACCTGAATGCATTGAATCACTTTCCCTTTGTTTAACAGGACAAAATCACATTCCCCTTGCTTGTTAAAATAAAATATTTCCTGATGTTTACGGCGCAGGTGCAAAAAAACGGCATTTTCCAGTTGCCTTCCATAATCTTCGGTGAACGTTGTTTTTATCTGATGATAAATACCCAAATCTGTTACATACACTTTTTTCGGATTCCTGCTTTGAGCTTTAACTGAGAAATCAAATTGAGGAACAAAATCAATCAAATATGAGTTATTTAAATACGCAAAGTAGTCTGTTACCGTGCTGGTAGCAGTTATTCCAAACAAACCGGTTAATCTCCTTGCTGCAACAGGTTTGCCAATATTTGACATTAAAAAAACGGTCATTTCTCTCAATCCATTTATATTACGAATATTATGCCTTACCGCAATGTCGCGGTATAAAATATCATCAACCAATTGCATAAGAATGTTTGGTCTTAGGTTTTTTACATATTCAGGCATACCCCCTGTTTGCAGGTAGTCATCAAAACTTTTAACATTATTTTCCAGTTTGTTAAATGCCAGAAATTCCTGATATGAAAACGGATATAGTTCTAATGATAAATGTCTTCCGGTGAGGTGTGTTCCAAGTTCTTTGCTTATTAAGGAAGCATTGGAACCTGTTATAAAAACCAGGTAGCCTTCATTTAATTTTTGGTTGATAAATATTTCCCATTTTTCTATAATTTGTATTTCATCAAAAAAAAGAATTTTAACCTGGCGGTTTTCAATTTCTGAATTCAGCCGGGTAAGGTCAGATGTTTCAAATCCGGATAACCGGATATCCTCGAAGTTGAGGAATAATTCATTTCCTTTGGTTTTGTTTAGTATTTGAAGCATTAAAGTACTTTTGCCACCCCTTCGGATGCCCGTTATGATAGAAGCAAAGTTTTCAATAACAGGAACATCATCAGTAATTTCCCGTAGCAATCCTCTCTGTTTTTTTGCTATCTCATTTTTTTGGGCATCGATAACCGATGCAATCAATGATTGTGACTTCATTTTGTTGAATTTTTACAAATCAAATATACAATATTGTTCGCTGTCATCAAACAATATTGTCCATTATTATCAAACATCATTGTTTGTTAGTGTCAAATAACTCATTTATTTTCTTCCACGCTTCCCATCAACTCGAACGCAATCTTGTTACTTTCAATTCGCATCATACTCTCTTCAGCGCTGCCATAGCTAAGCAGGTTAATGCTTCCGTACCAAACGATTTTTTGGTCGATAATGGCAAATTTCTGATGAATGTTTGGTTTGAAAACCAAGTGGATTCCTGCTGTTTTCATTTGTTGGATTGTTTCGTTCCAGGCTGTTAAATCTTTATTTTGAAAATC
>CAYRBS010000499.1:0-1581 GCA_964422335.1 uncultured Mariniphaga sp.
GTGTAAATGTAACCTTTCAGCTCGGGTCCGGTGAGTTGGATATCTACGTTAAACCAACGGTTGAGCCGTTTTACCACTTCCGGCATGGAGTCATCGCGGAACATTAAAATGCCATCCTTCCACGCCAGGTATTTTTCAACATTCACCCGGGAGGTAACCAGTTTGTTGTTGCCGGCCTCCAAAGAGGCTTGTTGCCCCGGATTTAACTGGATAATGTCTTTTTTGGTGGAAAAGTATTCACCCTGGAAAAGGTTAACGCTTCCCTCAACCAGCACTACCTCCGTCAGGTTTTCATGTGAATAATTGGAAGCAATGAATTCGGTTCCGGTTACTTCCACTTTTACTTTGCCGGTATTGACGATAAATGGTATTTCCTGGTTTTCGGCTACTTCAAAGTAGGCTTCGCCGTTTAGTTTTACCTCCCGGATATCCTCGTTAAAAACAAGTGGATACTGGAGGCTGGTTCTGGAATTAAGGTAAACCTTTGTGCTGTCGGGGAGCATAAATTCCGAACGCATTCCGGCAGGGGTTTCCAGCGTATTCCAGGCAACAAATGGTTCGGGTGGTTGTGGCTCGTTTAGTGCAAAATACAAGGTTGCAATTATTAATGGCAGAATAAGAATTGCCGCTACTTTCTGGAAAATATCGAATACCCGGATTTTTTTCTGTTTTTCTATTTTGGAATAAAGTTGTTGTATGGCTTTTTCGGGGTTGTATTTTTTCATGCGCCGCAGTTGTTCCATCCCTTCCCAGGCCCTGAGGGAATCGGCAAATAGCTGCCGGTTCTCCTCAGAGGCTTCCTTCCACTGTTCCACCGTTTGTTTTTCTTCCGGGCTCAATGTGCCTTCGAGCCAGGCAGGAATTAATTTTTCTATTATATGGTGATTTTTCATTTATTGCCTTTTCTTTTGCGTTTTTTAACGCTTTGTAATTGTTAGACGATTTTGGGGGAAAATACACATATTGGAATGAAGAGAAAATTTTTTTTCTGTGCTTCCAATCCCCCTGACCCCCTTTAAATGCGACAATGTGCTATCAGATTTTATTAACGGTCAAAGGGGGACGAAGAACGTTGCTGTTCTGCAGTTGGTTGTTCGAAGCGAATCCCCCTTTGCTAAAAGGGGGAGGTTCAAAGGGGGATTCAGGACTTCCAATTTCTTCATTATCAAACAATTTTAGTACTTTTAACGTAAAATTTTTTAATGTCCGCTAAATACGATAAAAACCTGAAACCCCTGGCTCGCAATCTTCGAAAATTTGGAACCAAAGGAGAAGCGTTGCTTTGGCGTGATGTTCTTAAAGCCAAACAGCACTGGCCATATCAGTTTAACCGTCAATTTATAATTGGAGATTACATTGTTGATTTTATTTGCAGGAAATTGAAGCTCATTATTGAAATTGATGGTTCTTCTCATTTTGCAAAAAGTGAAGAAGATTATAAGCGGCAACAATTTCTGGAATCACTTGGATACACTGTTTTGCGATTTGCAGAAAGTTTGGTTGTTTACCACATTGATGATGTTGAGAAGGAGATTGATTATGCCATAGAGTGTTTGGAGCAGAAGATTGAGGATGAGAAAG
>CAYRBS010000500.1:0-1580 GCA_964422335.1 uncultured Mariniphaga sp.
GGGTTTGTTTACCTCGTGCTGCCCATCAGCGGAATTTTGATCACTTATTTTGATATTGATAATATGTACAACATGGTTAAAGCATACCGGAAAAATTAAAATTATGGAATTTCTTGAAGTATTTGTACTCGTATTCAGTTTTATTATTCTGCTGGTAATCGGTGTTCCTATTGCCTTTAGCATTGGCATTTCAGGTATCCTGACAATGTTGGTAGGAATCGATTTTTTACCCGCTTTAACCACATTTTCGCAGCGAATGGGCACCGGGCTTAACAGTTTCACCTTGCTGGCAATACCCTTTTTTATTTTGGCCGGAAATATCATGAATAGCGGGGGGATAGCCATCCGTCTCATTGATTTTGCCCGGGTACTCGTGGGTGGAATCCCCGGGGGGGTCGCTATGGTAAACGTATTGGCCAATATGCTTTTCGGGGCTATTTCAGGTTCGGCTGCCGCTTCGGCTTCGGCCATTGGCAGTATCATGCAACCCGAGATGAAAAAGGAAGGATATCCCGAAAACTTTAGCGCGGCAGTAAATATTACCTCGGCAACTACCGGTTTATCTATTCCGCCCAGTAATGTCCTTATTGTATATTCGCTGGCCAGTGGCGGCGTTTCCATTACTGCCCTTTTCCTTGCGGGGTATTTGCCGGGAATTTTTACCGGCCTGGGAATTATTATTACAGCTATTACCATGCTCATATACAAACGAAATGGAATGAAAGCGGCCCTTAAGGCATTGGGGGTAGTTGCCATAATAGCCGTTTCCTTTATATTGATTTACCAGGGAGTCTCATTCTCAAATGCAACTTTTTCACCCCTGGTTAACCGGATATTTCTTTACGTAATAATTGCAGGAATTGCGATTTGGGGGGTAATTCGAACGATTAACAATAAAGAAAAGGCCCTTGCCGGAACGAAAAAATTTCTCGATGCGATACCCAGTCTTATGATGCTGGTTATTGTTATTGGCGGTATTGTGGCTGGTTACTTTACTGCCACCGAAGCTTCTGCAATTGCTGTTCTGTATTCATTAATACTGGCTGTAATTTACGGGCAGGTTTCGTTCAATAACCTTCCTGTAATTATCCTGCGTTCTATTAGAACCACGGGCATCGTATTGTTGCTTGTGGCAGGCTCGATGGGGCTTTCGTGGGTTATGGCTTATGAGAATATTCCCCAAAATGTGAGCGCCGGGTTACTGGCCCTTACCAGTAATCCATTTATGATTTTACTTATCATTAATATGCTGCTGCTTTTTGTGGGGATCTTTATGGATATGACACCTGCCGTGTTGATTTTTACTCCTATATTTTTACCCATTGTTACGGCTATTGGGGTTGACCCAATTCACTTCGGCATTATTATGGTACTCAACCTGAGCGTGGGGCTTTGCACCCCGCCGGTAGGTTCGGTATTATTTATCGGGTGCAGTGTGGCAGGGCTTAGTATTGAAAAAGTAGTCCGACCTTTGTTGCCCATGTTTATTGCCATGGTAATTGTTTTACTGCTGGTAACCTATTTCCCGCAAATTAGTTTGTGGCTGCCACAACAGCTTGGATTTTAAAAATTAGTTGAAT
>CAYRBS010000501.1:0-1579 GCA_964422335.1 uncultured Mariniphaga sp.
TAGAGCGCGTGATTCATAATCACGAGGTCGGCGGTTCGGGTCCGCCTCTCGCTACGAAAGGGAAAGTAAATAAGCAGCTTTCCCTTTTTTTATTTGAAAAAGTAGAAATTTCGTCAAATCTCTAATTCAAAAAGGGAATGTAATTTAAGTGATTGATTCTTGTTTGACTGAAAACTTAAATTCAGCATCTTCCTTTATCATTTCGCCCAAATTGATTGTTGGAAGAACAAATTTATTGTAGTCAGTACCTTCTGTTTTTGAATGCAAAATGCCTCTGGTAGCGCCAACTGTCAATACTGCGAGATGTGTTAAGAATCCTTTGGGTAGTTTCAAAATTTGTTGCTCTGAGTCATACATTGAATTCCAGGATTCCCGGATTACTAAAAAATGACATCCGGCCTCAATTTTCAAAAAAGCTTTTTGTTCAGTTTCAAAAGAAAATGCTGTGAAACAAGCTACCATGTTTTTATTCTCATCAGCGCCGAATCTAATATTTGTATTGATTTTAATATCTTTTTTCGGAGCGAATGCATTCTCAAGAATGGCAAACTGTTCAGTTGTAATTTTGCTTAAAGCAAATTGTACACGGGATACTTTATTTTTCATTATGCCACAAGTGATAATGATGGTTTTCTATTGGTTTTTACTTCTAAAACAGAATGGTAGTCTTGCTCCTGAGAGTAACTTTGACTCGCTTTGCTTTTTGGAATAGAACTCTCTGTAACAGAAGCGGTAGTAGTATTTGTTATAGTGGTTGTTGCAATTATTCCACCAAGTTCTGTAACTTCCTCATATTTGAGAACTTCAACAAGCTTTAAGTCCAGTAATCTTTCTATCTTTGTTATTGTTTCCAAGGACAAATTTTCTTTGCCCTTAACAATTTTATTGACATACTGTGGTGAAACATTGAGGCTTTCTGCCAAATCTTTTTGGGTAATCTTATTTGCTCTCAAATGCCTGAGAATGTTCATGGCAATCAAAGCAGATTTATCCAGCCATTCTTTATTCTTCTCATAAAATTCAGCCTGCTTTAACCAACTTGATTTTTTATTGGAGATTCTGCTTTTCAGTTTGTTTTTTATTTCCTTGTTTTTATCCATTGCATTATAATTCTAATAATTCTACCATACCATCCTCATCTATAATACCTTCATTCTTTAAATATTGTTTACAGAAATCGATTTTTTGAAGTTCTCTTTTTGTATGTTCTCTGTCATCCATTTTTCCTGTTAGCTTAATTGTCCCTCCGGTTATGAGATACATATCTTCACCAATTTTTAGAGCGTAAATTCTTAACCAACTTATTTTTTTCAATCCATAAGCCTTTTTCCTGGCTAAATAATCAGCATCGTAAATATGTTTTTCCAATGGTTTAAATAAATCTGCAAATAATGAAATTCTTTTTGCTGAAGACTCTTTGCTAAGGTCATAAAAATGCTTCCTTAATCTTATTGCCTCATCTCTTGTAAGCTGTATTGCTTCTTCAACAGTGGTATAATTCCAAAACGGCCTTTCCAAATCGCTTTTGTTTTCTTCAAAAAAGTTTTCGAGGAATTCAATGTCTGTCCAATCCTCAAAT
>CAYRBS010000502.1:0-1576 GCA_964422335.1 uncultured Mariniphaga sp.
ATGAAAAAAGATTTAATTTCCATTACAGATTATTCGAAGGAAGAATACCTGAAAATAATGAAACTCGCAGCAGAGTTTGAAGAAAATCCCAACCAGGATTTGCTCAGGGGGAAAGTAGTTGCTTCCCTTTTTTTTGAGCCGTCAACACGCACCCGGCTAAGTTTTGAAACAGCTATCAGCCGAATGGGCGGAAGGATAATCGGCATTGCCGACCCCGGAAGTTCCAGCGCATCGAAGGGCGAAACACTGCACGACACCATCCGGATGGTAAGTAATTATGCCGACCTTATTGTGATGCGCCACCCGCTGGAAGGAGCCGCACGTTACGCAGCCGAAGTGTCGCCGGTACCGGTTATCAATGCCGGCGACGGCTCGAACCAACACCCCACACAAACCCTGCTCGACATGTATTCCATTGTTAAAACACAGGGCACGCTCGACAACCTGAACATTTTTATGGTCGGCGATTTGAAATACGGCCGCACTGTCCACTCGCTGCTCATGGCCATGTCGCAATTCGAAAACCCAATTTTCAACTTTATTGCGCCACCCGAGCTTCAAATGCCCGAAGAACATAAAATATTTCTCAGGGAGAATGGCATCAAGTATTTTGAACACCGTGAGTTTACTGACATTATCAGCGAGGCGGATATTATTTACATGACAAGGGTACAGAAAGAAAGGTTCTCTGACCCCATTGAATATGAGCAGGTGAAAAACGTTTACATCCTCCGTAATTCAATGCTGGAAAACACCAAACCCAACCTAAAAATACTTCACCCACTGCCCCGGGTAAACGAAATTCATACCGATGTTGACAAAAATGAAAAAGCCTACTATTTCACCCAGGCACTTAATGGAATGTTTACACGCGAAGCCATCATTTCCCACATCATGAACATTAAATAATAATTGCCATGAATGACAACACAAAGAAAAAACTGAAACTGAAAGTCAGCGCCATTAAAGAAGGCACTGTAATAGATCATATTCCTGCCAACAACCTGTTCAAAGTAATTGCAATTCTCGGGTTGGATAAAATTGCCAATCAAATTACCTTCGGCACCAACCTCGAAAGTGAAAAACTGGGAAGTAAAGCCATCATCAAAGTTTCCGACAAGTTTTTTGAAGACGACGAAATCAATAAAATTGCCCTGATTGCGCCTCATGCCAAACTAAATATCATCAGGGATTACGAAGTGGTTGAAAAGAAAATTGTTGAAATACCTAAAAACATTCGCGGGATTGTTAAATGTTTTAACCCGAAATGTATTACCAACAACGAAAAAATAATCACCTATTTCAACGTGGTCTCCACCGCTCCCATTTCACTCAAATGCAGGTACTGCGAAAAACTTACCATCGGGGAACAGATGAAGATGCAGTAGATGGTAAAAAACAGCGAGCGCCCAACCTGCTTTCCGGAATGGACATTTCTGTAATTATTGTAACCGCAGAAACGTATTTTTTATATATTTGCACCTCGAAAAGCCCAGTTGGCGGAATTGGTAGACGCGCTAGTTTCAGGGACTAGTGTCCGCATGGACGTGAAGGTTCGAGTCCTTTACTGGGCACA
>CAYRBS010000503.1:0-1571 GCA_964422335.1 uncultured Mariniphaga sp.
TTAAAGCGGCCAACCTCGATTTACTGTTCATCGACATGGTAACCTACGCTACATCAAGTTCCATTGGCGCTATTTTCCAACAGGTAAATGTGCCGATGGTACTGGTGGCACTGCAGCCGCAGGAAGCGATGGACTATTCTAACGGCAGCACGTATATTCAATTAATGAACGACGACATTTGCGCCATTCCCGAGTTTACATGTACCGCGCAAAAAATGGGGAAACCCATTCCGCAAATTGTAATCGGTAGGTTGTACGACGATCCGCAGGCAGCGGCTGAAATTGCAGATTACTGCCGGATTGCCAAAGCGCTGCACAGCCTGCGCACTGCCCGCATCGGACAAATGGGCCACGTACTGGAATCAATGCTCGACATGCACACCGATCCCACGTTGCTCACCAGCACTTTCGGCTGCCACATCGTGCAAACCGAACCCGATGATGTTGTCCATTTCTACCGGAATGCTGATAAAGCGGAAGTTGAACAATACAAACAAAATATTCTGGAGTTTTTCGATACACCTGATCCAAAGTCGGATCCGATTACAAGGAAACTGACCGATGAAGATTTACACACCGCAGCAAAAGTTGGAGTGGCCCTGAATCATTTTATCGAATCGAAAAAACTGGACGGACTGGCCTATTATTACGAAGGAAAGGAAGGTTCCGAAATCCGGAAAGTGGTCACCAATTTTATTGTCGGAAACTCACTGCTAACAGCTGGCGGTTTTCCCATGTGCGGCGAAATGGACCTGAAAACATTGATTGGGATGATGATAATGGACCGCCTCGAAATGGGCGGCAGCTTTGCCGAATTCCATCCGGTGGATTTCCGGGAAGGTTTTGTGCTGGTAGGACACGACGGGCCGCATCACCTGAATATTGCCGAGGGAAAACCGATCATCCGCAGCCTGGCAAAATACCACGGAAAACCGGGCAGCGGCGCCAGTGTGGAATTCAAAATTAAGGAAGGCCCGATTACCATGCTCGGTGTTACCCAAAAAGCCAATGGGGCATTTAAATTTGTGATTGCCGAGGGGGAATCCAAAGCAGGTCCGATTCCCCCCACCGGGAATACCAACACCCGCGGTTTTTTTGAGCCCGATGTCAGAACATTTCTGAAACGGTGGTTCTCGGAAGGACCCACGCACCATTTTGCACTGGGAACCGGGCACAAGGCAGACCTGATTAAAAAAGCAGGTGATTTTCTGGGAGTTGAAACCGTAATCGTTGAAAAAACATGACGCCCAGCTACGTAGTCATCATATTAATTGTCTATTTCGGAATCCTGTTTTGGATTTCGCGGATCAGCACCAAAAAAGCAGATTCCAGCACTTTTTTTATTGCCAACCGCAATGCACCCTGGCCGCTCGTGGCCTACGGAATGATTGGAGTCGCCATCTCCGGAATCACCTTTATTTCGGTGCCGGGACAGGTAGCTGAAACACAGTTTTCCTATTTTCAGCTGGTGCTTGGGATTTCCCTCGGATTGTTTATTGTAGCTTTTGTGCTGGTTCCGATTTTTTACCGCATCAATGCCATCTCCATCTACTCTTTCCTGAAACTGAGAT
>CAYRBS010000504.1:0-1570 GCA_964422335.1 uncultured Mariniphaga sp.
CCATCCCGGCGAACCGTGGCCTGCATTATATATCTTTCATCGTAGTTATAATCAACACGTCCAAAATATGAAGCCAGTGTTTGTGATGAAAAACCACCAGTCCCGCCGGCAACACGCTCATCATCGCGATCGGCAATAGCATAATCGATTACCGCTTTATCAGGGTTATATTCCAATAAGTCATAATCATCGCCATACAATTCACGCAGTTTATACTGCTCGGACGATTGACCAAATAATACGTTCAGATTATGCTTATCGTCAAATGTTTTGTTATAAATCAGGGTATTTTCAACCTGCCATGTATAACCACGGTGCATATTTGAGTACACATGGCTGCGTGTTAAATGTTTGCCTTGTGTTGCAAGAAAATGTGGAAACTCGTAACCATCAGATCCCCAAAAAGCGAGGTCGACGCCATAGCTCGATTTGAATTTTAAGCCCTCAACGATATCCAGTTCTGCCCAAAATGAAGATACAAACTTATCTTCGTTATTCAGATTGCTGGTAGGAGCATTAAGCATACCCACAGGGTTTGCAATCTCCTGAAATCCAGATGGTGGTATAGAGAATACATTACCATCTTCATCGGTAACAGCTGTTGGGTAACTCTCCTGAACACCATCGGGATCTTCAGCGTAAACCGGAACGATTGGATTGAAAGTAAGCGCGCTACCCAAAACCGAACCATACTCAGTGTTGGTTTCAATTCCTGTTGAGAGTACACGCGAATAACCTGCGTTGACGCCAACTTGCATATTACTTAACAGCAGACGATCGTAATCAAACAGTTCGTAAGTATTATTCAAACGAATGCTGTACCGCTCATAATTTGATTTATCGAAGTTACCACCCACAATACCTTCCTGATTGTAGTATCCAAATGAAAGAAAGTAGCTACCTTTTTCGCTACCACCATCAATGCTTACCTGATGATTTACAACAGGAGCGTTATAGTTGAATGTTTCATCCTGCCAGTCAGTACCCACTCCTGCATTGGCTATTTCCTCCTGTGTATAACGTAGATCATTGCCATCATTCAATAAAGCTTCGTTCATGATAACCATATACTCAGTAGCATTGAGTACCGATTTCTTTTTCCATGGATTTTGCCATCCATATGAGAAATCATAGTTTACATTAGCTGGACCATCTGAACCACTTTTAGTAGTAACAAGAATAACACCATTTGCAGCACGCGCACCATATACAGCGGCAGATGCAGCATCCTTCAGTATTTCAATCGATTCAATATCTGACGGGTTGAGGTAGCTAATACCCCCTCCTACAGCCATTCCGTCGACAATATACAGTGGTTCACTGTTGTTTATTGTACCAACACCCCTGATTCGGACTTTGGAATCGGAACCCGGCTGACCGGAACTCTGTGTAATTTGGACGCCTGAAACCTTTCCTTTAAGTACATCTTCAATACGTGAAGGATTCGTTTTTCCCAGATCTTCAGAGTCGACACTGCTAATTGCAGCAGTTACAACACTTTTCTTCTGAACACCGTATCCAACTACCACAACTTCGTCCACATCAAAAGCTGTGCTTTCCAATGTCACAT
>CAYRBS010000505.1:0-1569 GCA_964422335.1 uncultured Mariniphaga sp.
GGGCTGTTCAGCTTCAGGAACCATTACGATGAATTGAACGATGGTTACTACTATATTGATTGCATTATATTGTTCCTGGCATTTATGTATCTGCGCAGGATTAAAAACCCTGAACAGTTAAAATATTACAGTCCGGGGGAGTTTGGAAAAATTATGGGGCTGGACCGTGTTCCGGAAACCAAGTGTTTGCGGAAAAAACTAAAAGAAATATGTGCCCAAAAACGTTCGCAAAAATGGAACATGGCTTTGGCAAACCAATGGTCAGCCACCGAAGATAACGAGTTTTATTACATTGACGGACATGTTCAGGTTTACACAGGGTATAAAGCAAAACTTGGAAAAAAACACGTTTCAAGGCAAAAACTCTGTTTGCCCGGCATGCAGGAATTTTGGGTAAACAACAAAAACGGGATGCCTTACTTTTATGTTACCGGCCAGGTAAATGAAAAGTTGCTTGAAATGCTTGAAAAAGAAATAATCCCCAGGCTATTACATGAAATGCCCTCAAAATATACACAGCAAGAACTTGAAAAGGACCCCGAACTGCCACGGTTTACAATAGTTTTTGACCGGGAAGCATATAGCCCGGTATTTTTTCAGAAACTATGGGACCAGCACCAGATAGCCGTAATCACTTATAGAAAAAATGTAACAGATAGTTGGGACGAAAAAGACTTCAGAGAATATACCATTGACATCGAAGGCAACCAAACAAAAATGGAACTTTGTGAGAAGCCCGTGGAATTAAACAATGTGCCAATGCGTGAAATCAGGCGCTTATCGGCAGGGCATCAAACAAGCGTAATTACAACCAATAAAAAACTATCCATTACAATGGTTGCCATCTACATGTTTTCCCGCTGGACACAAGAAAACTTCTTTAAATATTTACGCCAGGACTACGACTTTGACAGGCTGCTCCAATATGCAGTAGAACAAATAGATAAAGAGTTCATTGTGAACAATCCTGAGTACAATAATAAAACCTACAAACTGGGCAAATTAAGGGAAAAAATCAACCGCCGGAAAGCAAAGTTATATGAACTACAAGAAAAGAATGTTAACGATGACCTGGACAAGGCAAATAAATACCTCCAGGTGCAATTAGAAACTATTGAAGACCTGAGAACATTGGAACAACAAGAAAAAGAACTATTAGAAGAAAGAGCAAAAGTACCAAGCCAGCTTAAAATCAAGGATATGCCTGATAATATAAAATACAGCAAACTGGATATGGAAAGCAAATGCTTTCAGAATATAATTAAAATGATATGCTACAGGGCCGAAACTTCTTGTGCAAACCTTATTGCCGATAGTTTCAATAAAAGCATAAATGAAAAAAGGGCAGTAGTCAAAAGCATCATTAAATCACATGCCGATATTATACCGGATTATTCTAATAATGTACTTACCATTGAAATATACACCCAGGCTAATCCCAGAATGAACAGTGCCTTACAAAAAGCTATCACTGTAGTTAATGAAACGCAAACAAAATATCCTGGTACTGAATTAGTGCTTTTTTACAAAATCGCGACATAATTATTACGCTAAGTCAGGAGTTCTGAA
>CAYRBS010000506.1:0-1565 GCA_964422335.1 uncultured Mariniphaga sp.
TCTGAGCAAAAAATACATCAAAATATTTCTAAAAAACAAAATCAAAACAGTCTCTCAATATTTGATGAAGGTACCCGAACTGAAAACAGCCGGTCAGGAATACCAAAAACAACTTCCAACTTGTGGAACAACTCTGTTTTTACAAATCCTGTCACTTCTCCCACAATCCTTCCATCTCCTCCAGTGTTTTCCCTTTGGTTTCCGGAACCATTTTCCAAACGAAAAGAAGCGATAAAACACTCATCAACCCGTAAAAACCATAGGTGAACCCACCGCTGAGTTCCATCATGGCCGGATAGGTAGAAGATATAAAATAGTTGGCCGTCCATTGTGCTGCAACGGCAATGGCAACGGCTTTTCCTCTCACTTTGTTGGGGAAAATTTCCGAAATAAGCACCCAGGTAATCGGGCCCCACGACATCATAAAAGAAGCCGTGTAGATGATGATAAATACCAGTGTACCGATGCCGATAATTTTAAAAAATGCCAGCGCCGAAATAGCAAACATACCCAGCGCCATACCGGCCGAACCTACTATCAGCAGTGGTTTGCGGCCCCATTTATCGACCGTAAAAATGGCAATAACAGTAAAAATAACATTCACCAGTCCCATAATTACCGTTTGCATCAGCGAAGCATCTTTGGCGGCTCCCATACTTTCGAAGATACGCGGGGCATAATACAATGCCACGTTAATACCCACAAACTGCTGGAAAACCGAAAGCAAAATACCGATGAAAATTACTTTTTTCCCGAAAGAAAACAGCCTTCCCGAAGTGTGTTGCTGAATACTGGCTTTGATTTCAGCCAAAATTTCTTTGGCTTTTTTTTCGCCATTGATACGGGTCAGGATGGCCAGCGCTTCATCGTTGCGGTTGGCAAGAGAAAGATAACGCGGCGTTTCGGGAACAAAAAACAACAAAATGCCAAACAGTCCGGCGGGAATGGTTTCCGAGAGAAACATCCGTCGCCATCCAATTTCGTTTATCCAATCGAGTGATTGTCCGTTGGCAATCCCCCAGTTCACAAAGTAAACCACCAGCATCCCGAAAATTATGGCAAACTGGTTTAGCGAAACAAGCTGCCCGCGAATTTTGGCCGGAGCGATTTCACCAATATACATGGGGCTGGCCGCCGATGCCAGTCCGACACCAATACCGCCCATAACCCTGTAGAGGTTAAACACCAGTAAAAGGCCAATGGTGGGCTCGCCTTTTTCAAAAAACAGAAACTCGGGATAGCCCGAACCAAGTGCTGAAAGAAAAAACAACAGCGCCGAAAATAACAGTGTTTTTTTCCGTCCAATCCGGGAAGCAAGTATTCCCGACAACAATCCCCCGATGATACACCCAATAAGTGCACTTGATGTGGTCAATCCGTGAACAAGCGTACTGAGCCCCTGACTTTCAATGAGGTATGCCTGAATGGATTTCTCGGCACCGGAAATAACGGCCGTGTCGTACCCAAAAAGCAAACCGCCAAGTGTTGCTACAAAAGTTAAAGCAACTACATACAACCGGTTGTTCTTCATAAAATTAAATATACCAGTTTATCATCTGTTCCAA
>CAYRBS010000507.1:0-1551 GCA_964422335.1 uncultured Mariniphaga sp.
CTCTCCTCCCGGTCTTTCGCAAAATCAATTCAAATTTCCAATACCTGCGCTAAAACCTGGAGGAACTCACACTATTTATTAATTTAAAATGTAAATGTTATGGTACGAATTATTGATTACAAAGTCCGTGAAAACAGAGACGGAGAAGTATTCCTGGCATTAATCGTGCAAGGTGGAATTCAGTTGGTTAAATCCAAAGAGACAGGCATGTACTATGCCACCAGTAAAAAGGCTTCACTTCCAAGTACCTTCGATGAAGAAACCTGCAAATCCTTAATTGGTGAGGAGCTTGAGGGTACGGTGGAAAAAGTTGCATGTGAGCCTTATGAAATTACCAATGAGGAAAACGGTGAAGTTCTTGAATTCAACTATCGCTGGGTGTATCTGAAACCCGGAGATACAGTTGAAGATGCTGTTGAGCAGGAAGCTCCGCAGGAAGAACCGGAACTGGTTTAATCCACAGAAAAGGAGGCTGAGTGTCTCCTTTTTTGTTTGAAGAAATTACGTAATCATACGCCAACTATTCAGGTTTTATGCTGAATTTTACATTTTTTGAGAAGGTATTTCCTGTGGTGTATGTATAAAAAATGCCACTGAAAAAATGATAGATAGGGATGCAAAATTGTATGTATCCCTTATCTTCTATTACCTTTTTATTCCTGCATTTTTTTCTTTTCAAATTAAGCCAATTTTCCAAATAATCAAATAAATCAGGCTGATCTGTATGTTCTTTATAAAAACCAATTTTTAATATTAATGTGGTATCAAGTCTCTTATAATTATCTGAATAAATCTTCCAGGCACCAAAAAAATATCCCACAGTTTTGTTTTCCATATTTTCAAATCGATTCCACAATGCTATAAAATCTTTATTCCTTTTGGTCCCATTTTTAAATTTATAAATAAGATTTTCAAGAGAATCATCACCTCTGACTTTCATAATTCGTGCAAGTGGAGATTTTACTCCTTTTACAGGGAAGCTATAATTTTTTTGAGTATACTTTAAGGTAGTATTTGATTTTCTTTTACTCATTTTTATAAAACTTAAACAAAAGCAAGATTTAATATCATTAAAATAAATTAGCTTTTAAGTACTTCATATGTCCAGTTATAACTGCTATAAATAAAAGGTGTCCCTCCTTCCCTTCTTGTAATTTTAGCTTTAATTCTAAATCTTGTTCCGACAGGATAATTATTCGCTAGTTCTTTAGAGCATTGAACAAACATTTCAGAATTATATGGGTCTTGACCTTCAACAGGTTTAATGTGAATATTTCCATGTCTGCCTGAAGTTTTTTTAGGGATGAAACTTTCCACAATTATAAAATCATACTCTGGCTTCTTCATTTGGTTTTTAATTTTTTGAAACATACAATTTATAAAATAATCTATTGAAAAACAACTTTTTATTAAAGACTTAATTATTATGGAACTAAGACAAGCTCAACGCAAGCAGGCTAAAATTAAGCTTGCTTTACAAGGTCCCTCTGGGGCTGGAAAAACGCTATCCTCATTGCTTTTAGCATCAGGAATGACAGATTACAGTAAAAT
>CAYRBS010000508.1:0-1536 GCA_964422335.1 uncultured Mariniphaga sp.
TAAACAATCTTTCAAACATTGAGGATTTAAACGTTCGTTCGCGTACTTCGGTTGAAAAATACCGGACAACCAGTAAATCGTTGCTGGCAATAGCAAAGGAGCTGGGCGTGAATTACCTCGTGGAAGGAAACGGCCAGAAATACGGCGATGAAATTTTACTGAACATTCAATTGATTGAGGCAAATACCGACCGCCACCTGTTTGCCGAACAATACCGGAGGAAAATTAACGAAATAAAAGACTTGTTTGATTTACAAAGCGAAATTGCTTTAAATGTCGCGTCAAGAGTTAATGTTGAAATTACAGCGGAAGCGGAAAAACATATTGAAGAAATGCCGACTGAAAGTATGGCAGCCTATAATTTTTATCTTCAGGGCTATGAGTATTTAATGCTTGCCAATAAAAAGCCGTTATGGCAGTTTTACGAAGAGTGTATGAAAGCGAAACAGCTTTTAACAGAGGCGATAAAACTGGACCCGACATTCAGCGATGCCTACCGGCACCTGGCCCATATTTATATCAATAACCTGGGATTTTTCAGTCATGATAATTACCAGGCGGAACGGTTTCTCGACACCGGGCTGGTAATGGTAAACAAAGCGCTGCACTATGACAAAAACAACTGGGGAGCACTCGCCATAAAAGGCCAGTATTATCTTCAAAAAGGGATGTACAGGGAAGCCCGTGAAATAAGGAAAGAACTGCCGAAAAGCTGGAGTGATAGTCATGACATGTATGAAACGGACTTTAATATCTGGTATGGATTGGATGATTATTACAATGCCATAAAAAGTTTTTACAATTATGCCCGGATAAAACCGGATGAATTCCCTCCCTATATGATTTTCAAAATAGCAACCTGTTTAACCGATACGGGGTATCCTGAAGCAGGAAAAAAATATGTTAAAGAATTTATAGAACAGTACAACGACTCCCTGGGCTTTTACAGCACAATGGCTCTTATAGAATTGCTTTCAGGAAATTTTCAGTCCTCGGTTGATCATGGTAATTCAGCACTCAACATCGATTCCACAGATTTGTCGGCCACACTCTTCCTGCTGATTGCTTATACCTACCAAAGAAACCATTCGGAAATTAAGAAATACCTGGTAAAACTGGAAAACCTTGAAAACAATAATTACCTCTGGGTTAATCTGGTGGATGTATTTTCAGGATTTGCCTGCCTGGAAACAGGGTTGAAAAACAGAGCGGACGAATATTTCAGGCGGGCGATAGAAATACAAAAGACTGCCATTGAATTAAATACTCCTGCAGCCCAACGTTTTGAAGCACACATGTATCTGGCATCAATTTACGCAGCCCTTGGTGACCAGGATAAATCGATGGAATATTTCAAAATGGTAAATAACCGGAAAATAATTCCGAAAATGTTTTTAATTCAGCTCCGGCACTGGCCGGGCTCGGAAAATCTAAGGGAATATCCCGAATTCCATAAAATTTTAAATGACCTTGAAGCAAAGTACCAAAAAGAACACCTGCGGGTTGGCGAACTGCTGAGTGAATTGGGAGAATTTT
>CAYRBS010000509.1:0-1529 GCA_964422335.1 uncultured Mariniphaga sp.
AACTAACAAACGTTAGTTAGTTTTGCTGCGAATTTAAATATTGAGAATGAATAACAGGGAAAAAATACTGACAGAAGCGATTAAACTTATCGGGGAAAAAGGTTACGATGCTGTTTCAATACGACAAATTACCGGGAAGGTGGGCATAAAAGAGAGTTCCTTTTACAACCATTTTTCGGGTAAACAGAAACTCCTTGAAGAAATATTTCACATGCTTCAAAAAGATTTGGGTCAAACCCGCATTTCCCAGGAAGAAATCAAAAAATTGGCACGCCAACTTAACCTGAAAGAATTTTTGGAATTCCGGCTGAAAAAATTTTTGGGAGGCTGGTCGAATGAAACAGCACGCTTGCTGTGGTATGTAGTTTCGCACCAACAGTACAAACATAAACAGGCATCGAAGCTGATTGTGGAAGAAACCGAAAAATCAATTTCGATGTTTGAAACCGCTTTCAAAATTTTTATGGAGGAAGGTAAAATGAAAAAGGGAGACGCTCATTTTCTGGCCATGCTCTATGGCTACTCCATCCGTGCAATTCACCTCGATTACACCTACCGTCATTTTGCAGGGCTGCAGAACGACAACGATTTTAGTGATATGTATTCTTTAATGGATAATTTTTCTGAAACCTATTCAATTTAAATAAAAAAACAATTATGTACAGCAAAACAACAACTCAGAAATTAAAAACCGTAATTTTAACCACTGCCATTTTGCAGGCATTTAACGGATTAAGCGGACTGGCAGGCGGATTCGGACTCATCTCCAATCCCGATGGACAGGCACTCCAAATGAGTACCGAATGGCTGCAATCCACACCTTTTGTAAATTTCCTGATTCCCGGAATTGTGCTTTTCACTTTCAACGGACTGGGAAATATTGCAGGATTTATTGCCACACTCAAAAAATACAAAAAAGCCGCTCACGTTGCCACATTTTTTGGCCTGATAATGATGGTTTGGATAACCGCACAGGTATCGTGGATTGGGTATAAAAATTTCCTGCAACCATTGTATTTCTCCACTGGATTGCTTCAGTTTGCATCCGGATTAATCTGGATGAGAAAAAATCAATAAATTGAACCGTATGAAACTGCCACGTACGAGAAAGGAAAACGAAGGCGTTTTTGTCATTGAAAAAATGGGTTGGAAGTTCCATCACCTGGGAATTCCAACTCATTTGCCCATTGAAAACGAACGGTATATTCCTGCCCTCGACATGTATGTTTCCGGTTTCGAAACCAGTCCGTACGGTGTGGAATGGATGCGATTTGGGGAAAATTGCAAGCTACCTGAAATTGTAAAGAAAGTACCTCATCCGGCATTCGAAGTTAAAAACCTCGACCAGGTATTAGAAGAGTATGATTTTGAGATTATTACTCCTCCAAATTCTCCATCGGATGAAGTAAGGGTGGCCATGATACTGCACAATAATGCCCCTGTGGAACTCATTGAATTTAACCGGAAAGAAGCGGACTATGATTAACACAATCGCGGGTGCATTTATTCTGCTGCACGGATTGGTTCAC
>CAYRBS010000510.1:0-1527 GCA_964422335.1 uncultured Mariniphaga sp.
TTTTTTCCAAATTTCTCTTTCTAAAGCTCTTAAGAAGTTCAATTCAGGGTTTTGTCAAGGCCGGAGCGAAGCGGAGTTCATATAGCCTTGACAAGTTCTTGAATTGAACTAATTTTGCTTTTAAAAGAGAAATGGAAACGACATCAATGTTTTCCTTTTCTCATATTTCTTTCTTCAATACCTCTTTAATCAATCTTCTATTAGCGGTCTTTTTATGCGCGCAATGTTTTTTTCATTTTAAAGAGGAAGGGGACGTAATCTTTGCGTAGCGGTCTTCCTTTTTTCAGGTGCTGCAATCGCAAAATACCGTTTGTTCCCCCATTCCAATTTTCCAAGGTTTTGAAGTTTTATTTCAACTTATTTTACAACACTCAACTCATATGCTTGCTGATTGATTAATACAAACCGGATTCTGCTCAAAATTTTTCTGGCAATCCTTATAATGGCTTTATTTTTTTGCATTCTGCTACTCAGTTCGTTGAACTTTAGCATCAGGGCTGGGTCCTTCCTTATTGCCTCCCATGAAGCTTCAATTAACATTATTTTTAATTCTTTTCTGCCTCTTTTTATTATTTTTCCCGTTTGCATTTTATCACCCGACCCATGCATCATTGGAACAAGCCCGATATAATTACATAAATCATCAAGCCGTTCAAACCGCGTAATATCCCCAATTTGTGTTAAAAACGTCATGGCTGTCATCAATCCCACTCCAGGAACACTTAACAGAAGTTTGTAGTTGCTGTGATACTTTTTAGATTGAGATAGATTTTTTACTTGTTTGTTAAGCAACAATAAATCTTTTCTTTGCCTTTCTCCTATCACAATATAGTTGTCCAAAACTTGCCTTAAATTTTGTTCTTTAACTTGCAATTCTTTCAGCCAGTTGATGTATACTTTTGACCAATGCCGGGTTTGACAGGAAGTGAACCTGACTGGTATATCAATTCCAAACTGGAAAAGTAAAGATTTTATCCTGTTTTTAGTCCTGCTTAAATCTTTCATAATCCGGAAGCGTTGCCGGATCAAGGCACGATCGGCTTCCAGTTCCGGCTCTGGTATATGGATGGCCTCAAAATCTTTGTTTCTTAACGATTTTGCCAATTTACGACTGTCGGCCTTGTCTGTTTTTTGTAATCTCTCTTTTTGGTTACTTGGAACATCGGCAGGGTGAACAACCATACAATTAATCCCTAAGTTATTTAATTCCCGACATGATTTAAATCCACTGAACCCAGCCTCATAAACAGCATGGTAATTACCACCCGGGAAATTCCGGTTCAGGTAATTTGCCAATAACTCAGGAGAGGGATCCTGGCTCATTGATTTGTGTTCATATTGCTCTCCTAAAATCGTCACTTTCCAATTTTTTTTATGACAATCAATTCCAATAAAAAATGATTGTCCCTTGAATGATTCTTTACTAACTTTGGTCTGCATAAGCTTCGTTTTTAATTTTATACTAATTTTTGTCGTTAGCTAAATTAAGAACTTTAGCTTATGCTTTATTTTTCAAACATAAAACCT
>CAYRBS010000511.1:0-1524 GCA_964422335.1 uncultured Mariniphaga sp.
CATAACGCAGGAGACGAAAGAAACATTATGCTATTGGGTATTGACCATACCACGGGCAGGTTGGCACTTAATTATAACACTGGTTCAGGAGGTGAAAACGATAAATACGGAACAACGTCTGTTGCTGCCAATGAGTGGACCCACCTGGCACTTACAATAGCTGATGACAACACTGCCGTAGCCTATATTAACGGGCAGAAGGAATTAACCTGGTCTATTCTCAGCCGACCGGTTACCGACGGTTATTTTTCCATCGGGCAGGACTATGACGGTACCAGTGTAACCGATGTAGTTGACGGACAAATTGATGAAGTGAGGGTTTGGAGCACGGTACGTTCGCAACAGGAAATTCAGGATAATATGAATTCAACGCTGTCCGTTACTGAAGACGGGTTGGTTGCTTATTACAAAATGAGCGACGGCAGCGGCACATCGCTTACCGATAACAGCGGGAACGGACATACCGGCACCTTAAAAAACGGGGTTACCTGGTTCAATAATCCACCCGAGCTGGAGGGAAATGACACATCCCCGACCTACAGATATGGTGACACAGAAATTCAGCTATTTCCCGCACTTACAATCACGGATGTGGAGAACGATGATTTGGATGGAATGAAAATTTATTTTAGTTCCGGGTATCATCAATACGAAGATTATCTCTATTTCTCGAATCAAAACGGAATTTCAGGCAGCTTCGAAAGCAATACCGGCGTGCTGACCCTGACCGGAACGGCCTCGCCCGCTGAATACCAGGAGGCGGTTAAGAGCATAACCTACCGGAACAACAATTCGATCGATTTAAATAAAACCGCCCATGAAACACAGCGTGTGATGGGCATTTCCCTTGGCGGTACTGCTTACAGTCTGGAAACAGAACATTATTATGAATATGTAGATACAGAAATTTCCTGGACAGAAGCAAAAGCCGCAGCAGAAAGCATGAGTTTATACGGCATGCAGGGTTACCTCGCTACTGTTACTTCCCAGGAAGAAAATGATTTCATCCAGGAAAAACTGGCCGCCGATGGCTGGCTGGGAGGTTCAGACCAGGCAACAGAAGATAAATGGATTTGGGAAACAGGTCCTGAAGCAGATACTCAGTTCTGGCAGGGTGATGGTTCCGGGAATACAGTTAATGGTAATTACGCCAATTGGAATTCCGGGGAACCAAATGACTCTGGTGATGATGAAGACTACCTACAAATATACTCGAGTGGTAGTAATCCTGGAAGGTGGAACGATTTAAGCAGCTCACATACATTAGGCTATGTTGTGGAATATGGCGGAATGCCCAGCGAGGAGCAGGTTTCGCTGCAAACTTCCACCACCCTGAATGTTGTGGCCAACCGGGCGCCTGATGCCAGCAGCGACGGGCCTTACAATGTGAATAACGGGGAAACGGTTACCGGGAATTTACTGGCCAACGATACCGATGCCGATGGAAATACCCTGAGCATCAAGGGTGAACCCACATTGGCTCACGGATCTTTTGTTTCATTTGACCTGAACACCGGTGATTTT
>CAYRBS010000512.1:0-1520 GCA_964422335.1 uncultured Mariniphaga sp.
AATATTGAATACCATTGTGGCATTGGGGAATCCTCCGCCTCTGCGATCCACATCTTTATTTAAACGCATAATATCAAACCAGTTCAACCCTTCACCCCAAAGCTCAAGCCTGCGGTGAAAGAATACTTCTTCCTGAATTCCTTCGGGTGATGAAGCATTACAAACATAGTTGGGATCACGATAATTTTGCACAAAGCTTTCAAGTGTAGATTTACCATCTCCACCGCTCATCGCTTCTGCTTCAGCTTTGATTAAATACATCTCTTCAATGCGCATTAGCGGAATATCGTTTGCGTTTGTTGAAGTTTTGGGCTCCTCCTGATATGGAGCAAATTTTACCTGTGTATATGCCGGATATCCATATCCAGCTGCAGCATCTGCTTGTGCATCATCCAGGTTTGGGGAACTTTCATTTTCATCTAACCACCATCCCCTGCGAACGTCACTTTCAGGGATATCCTCGTAAAGCGATTTATTAATTTGTTTACCCCCTGAAAAGTTAGCGTAGCCATAATTGAGTGACCCCATGTGGGATGGCCAGTTCACAATACCTGAAGTTACAACACCGTCAGTTTCCTGAACGATAATCCCCCACATCCAGTTCGATTCATCAGTACTCCAAAAAGAAGGTTTGGCAACATCTTCGATTGAAGCAGGCGCTGCGCCTGAAATTTCAATAGCCTGGCCAGCGTCAGCAGCAGCTTCGCTCCATTTTTGCATTGTTAAATTAATACGGGCACGCAATCCATAAGCAACAGCAAGGTTAATATAACGTTTATCTGCACGAAATACGCCGTTTTCTTCAGCTGATGTTAACAATTCCACAGCATTGTCAATGTCTGACGTAATTAATTCATAAACTTCCTGAACTGTTGCGCGTGTTGCTCCGTCAATTGCAGCTTCATTGGAATTTTCATTGGTAATAATCGGTACACTTGGTGCAGACTCGTTACCTACATAATTAAACTGGTATAACTGGGCCAACACCCAGTAGCTAAATGCCCGGGCAGCCAGCCCCTGTGCCAGATAATATTGCGAAGTAGGATCTTCGATTTCTGGATCAATAGCACCTATAACATTATTGGAAGAACTAATAATGGAATACATATCATTCCATAAAATTTGGCCTTCAAGGGAGGTATATTCACGGTCTGAGTATTCAAGGTTATTACCATTCCAGTTATAACCATTATCATCCGATACCAAATCGTATCCGTTGTGGTCAGTAAATAACATTACCGAAGGATAGCCAAAATCGTTGTGGCGCTCTGCATCTAAAGCAGTTTCATTCGGCATGTACTGATTGAACTCTGCAAAGATCGCATTTACACCAGCTTCTGCCTTGGAAGGATCATTTGCCAATACCTCTTCTTTTTGCGAAGTTGTAATCTCGTCCCCTTGAGGGAGCGTATCCAAATCCTCGCAACCAACTATGGCAAAGAAAAAGGATACCAGTAATAAAAAAATATATTTTCTATTCATAATAATCAACTTTAATAATTAAAACATTAAATTAATAC
>CAYRBS010000513.1:0-1511 GCA_964422335.1 uncultured Mariniphaga sp.
CAGGAAAACTTGTAACTTTACTGAATGGAACTATTAACAGAGCGATACAAAAAGGAGATATCCTGTGTACTTTCATGTTACGATAGGTTAATACTAAGCGGGACAATACCGGAGATATCATACAGCCAGGGAATGACAAAATACATGTACCAAAATGGGATCAGGATATTTGACTACCCAAAATTTGCGGAACCATTTAAAGAAACAATCCGGGCAAATGCTGAACGGATTGCTAAAGAGCACGGCATTGATATTGAGTTCATCCGCAAAACTGGTGTCAGAAAAGAATCCATCATTTCGGAGAAAATCGCTAAGCGGGGCGACCATCCCGGTATTGTTCATATTCTCTCTGTGATGGAGACATGCAATACCTATAAACCATGGCACGACAAAAACACAGGCAAAACGTTTTTAAAACCGGACACCAGCAAATGTTTGCATTACTACTTTTATTTCATTGACGAGCAGGTTGGCCTTGGATACGTGCGCGTACCTACATGGTGTCCTTTCCGTCTGCAGGTTTATATCAACGGGCACAATTTACTTGCTTCGGAATTAAAACAGGCAGGGATTAAATATTCTATGATAGACAACGCTTTTGACAGTATTGAAGATATCGCAAAAGCCCAGGAATTATCGGATAAGATTAGTATCGGGAAACTTCACCGCAAATTAGATGAGTTTGCATGGCAGTTCTGTCCGGTATATAAAGAATTTAACCTGCGATACCACTGGAGTGTGATGCAAGCTGAGTATGCCACCGATATTGTATTTAAAAAACAGGAGAGTTTGCAGCAAATCTACAATGAACTTGTTGCTACAGCCATACACACAGTCAAACCTGAAAACATCGCTACTTTTTTGGGACAAAAACTTGACCCCAGATATCAAGGCGAAGTTGGCAACAATTACAATGTACGCATTGAAGGAAGCCGCATAAAACATACAATGGGCAAAGTGTCGATTAAAATGTACGACAAGTTCAGTAAAATATTGCGCATAGAAACAACAGCAAACGATATAAGCTTTTTTAAACACTTCCGGGAGGTAGTACACCGTGACGGGACAACGTCGCACCAAATGGCCCCACTGAAGAAAAACATATACAGCCTTTCTTTCCTGGCAGACAACCTGAAAGCCTCGAACAGAAGATATTTGGAGTTTCTCTCAGCTTTCGACAATAAAGAAGTTGGCAGAAAGAGGCTTGAGAAAGTAACATCATCGAAAAGTGAAAATAACCGCAATTACAAGGGTTTTAACTTTTTTAATATCGATGATTTAACTCTTTTAATGGCCATTGTCCGTGGTGAGTTTAATATTAATGGGTTCAGGAATAAAAACATGCAAAAACTGCTTGGATTTAATGGTGGGAAAATAAGCAGGTTGATCAAACGACTAAGGGTACACGGGCTGATAAAAAAGGCTACCGGATCATACAAATATTACCTCACTAAAATCGGAAAAGAAACAATCATTATGGCTCAGAAAGTTAAAGAGTTGGTAATGGTTCC
>CAYRBS010000514.1:0-1510 GCA_964422335.1 uncultured Mariniphaga sp.
GCCGGTAGTTCCGGTTTTAATAAAATTTCTTCTCGAATTCATTTTTCATTCTTTTAAAAATCCTTAAATTCCATCCAGTTTCCATGGGTTCCGGTATTCATAATGTAACAAGTTATTGGCTTCGTTGCTATTTGTGAAATTTTCAGTTTTTGGGTTCCATTCCAACCGTTTTTCTGTTTTCAATGCAATGTTTGCCAGGTGTGCAAACGAAGTGGAGCGGTGACCCTCCTCAAGAGGACATAGCGTTTCCTGCCGGGTTTTTATACAGTCGAGAAAATCACGTATCAGCCCTGATGTGCTGTCTGCACTGCTCCCGTCATCCAGCATCCGGTTCTGATTTGTATAGTCTTCTGCTTCTACCTGCTTTTCCCAGTTTTGGAATTGTCCGGCTGATGATGGGACAACCCGATATCCTTTCTCACTTGCATACAGATTTCCCTTTGTTCCGCGTATTTCCAGTTCGCCAAAAGGGAATAATCCTCCACCGGTGGCTTCATAAATACTAAATGTGATAATTTTTTTTGAGGCAAACTCAAAAGTAACCTGCATGGTATCAGGAATATCTGCATCGTGATCGATAATATACTTGCCCCCTTGGGCACTAATGGCAACCGGGGCAGTTTCTCCCATCAGCCAGCGGATGGCATCCATGTAATGAACCCCCCAGTTTCCCATTTGGGTTGAATAATCGCTCCACCATCGGAACATATACGGTGAAATGTTAAATTGGTAATCGCGCCAGGCGCGTGGTCCAAGCCACATGTCCCAGTCAAAGTCTTTCGGGGGTGGTTCCGGCTTCATTTTTCCAATTCCGTCAGGGTACATATTGCTGATCCGTGCAGCCCGGGCAACTGAAATTTTCCCGATTTTCCCTGAGGGAACTTCTTTGGCAAGCTTTTGATAGACGCTGTTTCCCCTGCGGTTTAGTCCAACTGTAACAATCCGGTCGCTCGCTTTCTGCGCATTGACCATGGCCCGTCCCTCCTTGATGGTTGCCGTTAAAGGTTTTTCAACGTACACATCTTTCCCTGCTTTCAGGGCATCGATTACCTGGAGGGCATGCCAGTGATCGGGTGTTGCAATGCAAACAGCATCAATGTTTTTATCCTCAAGAAGTTTGCGGTAATCTGAAAAATTTTTTGGCTGATGAGGAAAACTTTCTCCCATTTTTGGAATCCTTCCTCCCAGAATTTCCAGGTAGCGGGGGTGCACCTTACTGTGGTCGCGCTGCAGATAGGGTTCATAAACGTCGCACAGGGCGGCAACTTCAACATCAGGTTGTTGCATAAAAAGATGCAACAACTGCGATCCACGGTTTCCAATGCCGATAAAACCCATTCGGATTTTGTCATTGGCGCCAGCAATGCGGGAAGCCTCTACCGGCCTGAATGCAGTCAATCCTACAGAAACTCCGGCTGCAGCGACCGTGCTTTTTGTAATAAATTCACGTCGGGAATTCTTTTCCATTGGTTCAGCATATTTTTTTACGCTGTCCAATTTAAGAAAAGAA
>CAYRBS010000515.1:0-1505 GCA_964422335.1 uncultured Mariniphaga sp.
AAAAACTGGTGGTTTCGTCCACGCCCAATCAGGATAATCCGCTGATGGATGTTGCGGATGTTCAGGGAACACCCATTTTGGGTATTGACGTGTGGGAACACGCGTATTACCTGAACTATCAAAACAGACGTCCGGATTATGTAAATGCATTCTGGAATCTTATCAACTGGGACGAAGTCACCAGGCGGTTTAAAGGTTAGTTGATTTTTGGTTTTTTTCCCCGGGGCAAAGGCTCCGGGGTTTTCTCTGTCAATTTTTCAGTATTATGTTAAATTGAATCTTTGCAATTCACAAAAACAAGTAAGTTGAATTACCTGCTCTTTTGCGGTTTTACTCCGATTGGTTACTTTTATATCCGTAAAGGCAACTAAATAAATGGCAGCAGACGACAAAAAAGATAACACCCGTGATCGCATCAGGGAATTGGAAACCCGGCTTTCAGAATTGAAATTTGAACTGGAAGAAACCCGGTTGTTGCTGACGGAAGAACAAAAACAACGGCAGTTTTACCAGCGGGTTGCTGACTTTACATTTGCCTGGGAGTTGTGGTTCGACCCGTCGGGAAAGGTCAAGTACTGTTCGCCATCATGCCACGATCTTACAGGGTTTACCGCCAACCAGGTAATTATGGCCCCCTCGGTTTCGGAGTTGCTCGTTTTCAACCCCGATCGTGAAAAGTTCGATGAATTTATCTCCCATGCCCTCGACCAGTTACTTGTAAATCCCTCGCTCGAATTTCGTATATTAACCCGCACCCGGCAGTTGCGCTGGTGTTCAGTAAATATACGGGGCGTTTACAACCGTCAGGGGCGCTATCTTGGTATCCGGGCATCGGTTCACGACATAACCAGACTCAAACGGGCGCTGGGCCATATAAACGAACTTTCGGCCGGCAAAACCCTGGAAGACCGGAACCGGCAGCGACTTCAATCGGAACTCGAAATGAAAGGCCGCGAACTGGTTGCTTTTTTGCTTCAGCTTTCAAAGAAAAACGAACTGATTGCCATGGCTACGAAACAGCTTAGGGGAATGGCAGATGAAAATGCCAAAAACAGCCGCGAAAAAGCCAAACAACTTTTACAGTTGTTGGAAAAAACTCCGGTTGACACCGTTGACTGGGACATGGTGGACGTGCAACTCGAGAAATTACATCCCGGGTTTATGACCCGGTTGCTGCAAAAACATTCCCAACTTACTGCCAAAGAAAAAAAACTATGTGCTTGTTTGCGGCTGGGGCTCACCAGCAAAGAGATTGCCGGGCTAAATAACCTTTCACCCCAAAGCGTGGAAATTGCCCGGGTGAGACTGCGGAAAAAAATAAAAATACCCCACGACAGACGGCTGGTAAATTACCTTTCACAAATCTGATAACCACCTGAGGGAGAAAAGGGAAATGTGGTGAAATTTTGTTATCCGGCATTTTTGATTGTGCCGGGGTGGAATTTTTATACACAATATGAGAAATAACATGTGGATTTTAAGTACAAACTGTATTTTTGTCAGTG
>CAYRBS010000516.1:0-1499 GCA_964422335.1 uncultured Mariniphaga sp.
TGCCTTATTCGTTGAAATCGTCTCCCCGTTTTACGGTGCTCAGGGCAATTGTTTCCCTGGAACAAATAAAAGAGATGGCACACCGGAAAGAGGTGAGCATAACGGTTTATCTTACATCGGTTTACCTGTATATTTTGCAGGAAATTTATGAAAACCTGAAGGGGGTCAGCAAGTATAAAAAAAGAAAAAAGCTTCGTGTTCAGGTGCCTGTGAACCTACGCAATATATTCCCGTCGAAAACCATGCGGAATTTTTCGCTGTTTGTGATGCCTGAAATTGATTTGCGTCTGGGCCATTTTACTTTCGATGAAATTATTAAGTCGGTTTATCACCAAACAAAACTCGAAACCGATGAAAAGCTAATCAATAAAAATATCTCAAGAAATGTGGGAGGCGAAAGAAATCTGATTGTCAGAGGAGTACCACTTTTTTTGAAGGGTTTTATTCTGCGCATGAAATACTATTCGCTGGGCACAAGCCAATACAGCGGAGTGCTTACCAATTTGGGTAAAATAGATTTTCCGGCAGAAACCGGCAAATTGATTGACTACTTTATTATGACACCGCCGCCACCCAACAAGTTGCTGAAAATAAATTGCGGAGTAGCCGGATTTGGCGATAAGCTGGTGCTGAGTTTTGGCAACATTACCCAATCGCTTGAATTTGAAGAAAGGTTTTTGCAATTTTTGAGCGATCAGAATATTACGATTGAACAGAAAACAAATAATTGAAGGTTATGATACAGTGTCCGAATTGCGGGGTGGAAGCAGAAGAAAATGCCAATTTTTGTTCGTTATGCGGTGAGCCTTTGGTCGAAAATATTGCCGATAACGTGGCGTTCATAAAATCGGGGAAATTACGAAGGGAAGAAAAACTGCTCACAGATTATCATCAGTTAACAGGTTTTCAGAAAAGAAAAATCTTTTGGCAAATATCAGGGTTGATTCTTATTTCCGGTATTGTTATCACCTTACTCATCGATTTTATTGGGAACAGGGATATCACCTGGTCAAAATACCCGGCCACAATCAGCCTGGTTTTGTTTATCAATTTTACGCTGAATACATTTCTGCGAAAAAAAATTACACTCATGGTGGCCCTCAGTTTTTTGTCAGTGACCGGACTGTTTATACTATTCGATGTTTATGCCGGCAACACCGGTTGGGAAATAAAATTGGGAATACCCCTGATAATGGCTTTGTATGTTACTTTTATTGTTCTCATTTATTTCATTCGGAGTTCAAAACAAAAGGGTTTGAATGTTATTGCATTTTCGTTGATTGCTGCCGGACTGCTTTGTATTTATACCGAAGGAATGATTTCCATTTACTTCCGAAGTTCCGTTTATTTCGGATGGAGCCTGATTGTGATGGTTTCTGTAATACTTATCTCGATGCTTTTGTTGTATATGCATTACCGGCTGAAAAAAGCAACCGACCTGAAACGGTTTTTTCATATTTAGGAGATGTATCTTTAATTCGTTATTTTTGTTTTGGAAT
>CAYRBS010000517.1:0-1498 GCA_964422335.1 uncultured Mariniphaga sp.
TCTCAGTATTAAATTATCCATTTTCATTTCCACGATAGGAGAAATCTTTTTTCAAATCATTCATGCATAAAACCAAATCCATTAAAATCTTCAGGAAACTGCACAAGTGGCCGGGCATTGTAATTGCCTTTATTGCCATTTTATTTGCCACATCGGGCATTGTAATGAACCACCGGCAAACCTTTTCTTCCATCGATATTTCACGAAATTTACTGCCGCCCAACTACCGGTACGATAACTGGAACCTCGCTGGGGTGCGGGGCTCTTTTCCGCTGGATAACGATTCGCTGTTAATTTACGGCAATATTGGCACCTGGAAAACTCCGGGTAACCTGGAGAATTTTACCGATTACAACCAGGGGTTTCCCGGAGGCATCGATAACCGGAAAATTTACTCCATAGAAAAGTTGAACAAGACGCTTTTTGCGGGTACGCACTTCGGACTTTTTAACCGGAATGCCACAGGAAACGAATGGCAGAAAATAAACCTGCCTGTGAAGCAGGAGCGCATTGCCGACCTGAACCTGAAAGGCGATACACTTTTGGTACTTACCCGTCACTACCTGCTCAAAACAACTAACGGAAAGGATTTTGAAACCGTCCAACTTCCCGAGCCGGTGGGTTACGAACGAAAAACAGGACTGTTCAACACCTTGTGGGAACTCCACAGCGGAGAATTGCTGGGCCTGCCGGGTAAACTGATAGTGGATTTACTGGGCCTGGTTACCATCCTGCTTTCGGTTACCGGACTGCTCCATTTCTTTTTCCCGAAAATCATCCGGCGACGAAAAAAGCGGAAAAAGCCGGTGAAACAAGTGGTAAACACCTTCAAAACCAATTTACGCTGGCACAATGTGGTGGGCTATATTTTTGTGGCTTTTCTTATCATTAACACGCTGGCGGGAATCCACCTGCGTCCGCCACTGCTCATTCCCATTGCAAACAAAAAGGTGGGAATTATACCTGGCACACACCTCGACAACCCGAACCCGTGGTTCGACAAGCTGCGCCGGGTGGTGTGGGACGAAAACCTGGACCGTTACCTTTTTTCCACATCCGAAGGATTTTATTTTGCCGGAGAAAACCTGGACAAACAGCTGCAGCCGGTTATTCCACAACCTCCGGTGAGTGTAATGGGACTGAATGTTTTTAAACCGGTAGCCCGGCATAAATACCTGACAGGCTCGTTCAACGGCATGTTTTTGTGGGATTTAAACAACGGGGGTATTTACGACTTTTTTACCCGCGAACCTTATGCCGCCCCGCAGGGGTTAAGCAATCCCATTGGCGACAACATGGTTGCCGGGATGGTTGAAGCCGGAGAAAATGCCTGGTGGTTCGATTACAACCGGGGCGCCCTTCCTTTGTCGGGAAAACCATTTCCTGAAATGCCGGAAGAGATCCGCCGGGAATCGCCCATGTCGTTATGGAACGTTTCGCTGGAAGTACACACCGGACGCATATTCGAACACCTCATTGGCCCGTTTTACATTTTGTA
>CAYRBS010000518.1:0-1496 GCA_964422335.1 uncultured Mariniphaga sp.
ATAACTGTCAACCGGGGTACACCCTTAATTGATGTTTTGCACGAATACGGGGTGGAATTCCCTTGCGGAGGGAAAGGAACATGCGGGCGATGCAAAGTAAAATTACTGAAAGGGGAACTGGAAACCGGCGCTGTACAGCAGCAAAAACTGGAAAAACTGGGTCTTGAAAACGACTGGCGACTGGCCTGTTTCTGCAATGCCGAATCGGATATCACCCTGGAAGTTTCACAATTCGAAAATATCATCCTGGCCGACAATTCCACATTCAATTTTCAGCCGGGGGAAGGATTCGGAATAGCAGTGGATCTGGGGACAACCACAATTGTCGTTCAGCTTTTAAACCTTAAAAACGGCCATATTCTCGATTCGGTTTCCGATGTAAACCCGCAGGCAAAATTCGGGGCCGACCTGATTTCGCGCATTCAAAGTTGTCTCGACGGCAAACAGCAGGAGATGCAGCAACTCATCCGCAACAAAACCGGCGAGATAATTGGTGCCATTTTACAAAAACATCCGGTTGAAATTTCGAAAGTAGTACTGGTTGGAAACACGGCCATGCACCATATTTTTTCGGGGCTGAACGTTCAGCCGCTTTCATTTTATCCTTTCGAATCGCCCGACCTGGGAATTCAGCAATTCACTCCCAGCCAGCTAAACCGAAACTTACCTGCAAATGCAGAAATCAAGTTTTACCCTTCTGTTGGCAGTTTTGTGGGCAGCGATATTTTGGCAGGAATTGGCGCCACCAACATGGCCGGGCAAGAAAAATATACCATCCTGATTGATTTGGGGACCAACGGCGAAATAGTGCTGGGCAACCGTGAAAAAATTATTTGCGCCTCAACGGCAGCCGGTCCGGCATTCGAAGGGGCAAAAATCAGCCAGGGCATGCGGGCAATTACCGGCGCCATCTCTTCCATTCAGTTTGAAAACGGGAAAATTCAGCGCCATGTAATCGGGAATGTACGGGCTAAAGGAATTTGCGGCAGCGGTTTAATCGATGCAATAGCAGTTTTTCTCCGGCAGGAAAAAATCGGGTTGTTTGGTGAAATCAATTCCGGCGAGGAAAAAATCGAACTGGCGCCGGGAGTTTTCCTGACCCAAAAAGACATCCGCGAATTTCAACTGGCCAAAGCGGCCATTGCCGCCGGATTACAAATTTTACTGAATAAATTCGGAATCACCTTCCATGATGTTGAAAATGTGTTTATTGCCGGCGGGTTTGGGAATTTCCTGAACCTGCAAAACGTCATCCAAACCGGGCTCATCGAAACGTCAGAGGATAAGATCGTTAAAATGGGAAATACGGCGCTCATCGGCGCCAAAATGTTTTTGTTTGAAGATGAAACTTTCATTCAACATATCCTGAACAAAACCACCCATATCAACCTCGAAGGCGACCCGGCGTTCCAGGATATTTATGTGGAAAAAATGATGCTGGGAGCATAATAATAAAAGCTACAAATAATCAGCAAACTTATCGTCGAAGTGCTGAT
>CAYRBS010000519.1:0-1494 GCA_964422335.1 uncultured Mariniphaga sp.
CCCGCGAAGGCAGTTTTTAAGTGGTGCAAGAGCGGTGGCTTAATATGCATAATTATCGTTGAAATAATATCCGTCATTGTAATATCCGTCATCGTATGCATAGTAGCGTTCAGGATAATGTACCAGACTGAAACCATGCTGTGTCATTTCGAAAAACAGGTTGCCAACTCTGAAATAGAGGTAGCCGTTAATGTAAACCTGCTGGTAATTTGCCGGAAGTTGTTCAAATACAACTCCAAAAGGCATATCAACCAACACATACCCTATTCCTCTGAAATACCTGAAAAAGTGGCCATTGTAACTATAATACCTGTTGTGGTTATGTACAAATACATAGGGTTTGTATGAAAACCTGCGGATAACATGCCCGTAACGTGGGTGACTGTAATAATGTTTGTGGTACAGGTAAGAACGTGGATGGTAACCGCTGTAGTATTCTCTCCAACTGGTCAGGTTCCAGCGGTATTTTTCCCATTTGCGGCTCCAGTGGTTGTATTTTCTGTAGTTATAATTTCTGTAATATTTTTTATCGTGCCTGTTATAGTGAACATGGCGTGGCGCATGTCTTTTAGCCGACCATTTGTTTTTACTGCCCCTGTATTTACTGTTGGGCGTATAGCGTTTGTCGTCGGTATCAAGCCGGTAAATTTTACGGCTTTCACTGGCACGTGTGCGTGTTGCAGAGGCATTGTTTTTTACTGAACTCCGCCTTACGGAAGAATTATACCTTTCGCTGGTGGACCGGTTGGCTTCCGCTCCTTGCTTTACCCTGTTGTTCCGGGTTGAGACGGCAGACTTTCTGTTGTTTGTAGCTGCCTTGGTTTGCTGCCGGCGGTTGTTGTTTATTTCAGCCGCTTTTTGATTTCCGGTATTTGCCCTGCGCCTGGTGTCAGGTGCTATTGTCCGGCTCCTGGTTGAAGGGCTGTTGGTGGTTGCCGACGGCCTTTTAACTGTACGTTTTTGCTTTGTAGTTACTTTTTTATTGCGCGCTGGTGCAGTATTTTGTTTGCGTACAGACGAACTTTGAACAGCTTTTCTTCGCGTATTATTATTTTTCTTAACTGCGCTTTTATTTGCTGTTTTTGTTCTGGTTTGCCTTGTATTACTTTTTACCCGCGTTTCAGTATTTTTACTCTGAGTGGACCGGCGTTGGGCCATGGCAGGATATGTTGTTGCGGCTACTGTTGTCATTATAAGCAGTGCGGCAAGCAGTTTTATTTTTACTATTGTTTTCATGGCTTCAGATTTTAAATTCAACAATTAATTTGCGTTGCTCTCTGGCCTTTTTCTATTACCGGTAATTACCCTGAAAAATGCAAAGCCTGTGCCAAATATGTTTTATTTTGTTTAGTTGTCGGCAATTGCCTCAAAAACAGATGGATATTGTATCTTTAATTATTCAGGAATTCTGCCTATTTTTGTGCCGGATAAAAACGGAGACAAATGGGAAGGATTTTAGCTATTGATTACGGAAGAAAAAGAGTTGGGCTGGCA
>CAYRBS010000520.1:0-1492 GCA_964422335.1 uncultured Mariniphaga sp.
TTGCCTGTTAACGGACTGGCTTTAAATTCAAAATCACTTCTGTTTTCACCTCTCCGTTTACCACAATTTCAATTTTATGCGCTCCGGGATAATGTTTCCGGGTTGATATGTTGGCAAACGAATGTTTTCTTTCAACCCGGTGGGTCCCTTTTTCCAGTTCGGTTTCAGCAATCTGAAATATTTTTGGAGAGGTTTTACCCGATGATTTTACAAAATGGATAATGTACTCCAGCCTCACTTTTTGCCTCACGCTGGCCGCAAGTTTTAAATCGAAAGAGAAGGTAATTTCTTCTCCTATCCGGGGGGATTTGCGCGATAATTTAAGGTTCTCAATTTTCATTTTATCGGGATGGATAAATCCAAAAAGCAGCATGGCACGTTTATTTCCCTGTTTCAGGAGTGTGCGGCATCCCTGTTTGATAATCCAGTCGGTACGGGCCGATTTTCCCTGCCAGCGTTCGCAAAGGTCCAGCACCATCTCCGGGTGGTCTTTCGAAATATCATTCAGGTTGTTGGCCACACTTTTGCGCACCGACAGCTCCGGATCTTCTTTTAATTTTTCCAGGATTGGAATTATTGGGGAAGGATCTTTTTTCAGTGCCGGAACACCTGCCCCCCAGGGCAATCTCGGGCGGCTCCCTTCGCTGGCCAACCGCCTTATCCGGTAATCTTCGTCATTTGCCCAGCGGTACATAAATTCCATCGCATTCTTCAGGTCTTTGTTCAGAAAAGGGCGGATAGCAAATTCCGATGAACCACATTTGGTTAAAACACCCAGGGCGGGCATTGATATGTCCCAGTGTTCCTGGCCGTAAACTTCCACGAAGTCGGGCAAAACGATGGCTTCAAAACCATTAACCTTTGGTACAATGGCCTGCAGGATTTCAACCGCTTGCTTAAAATCGTCGGGCAAATACCGGCGAAGGCAGTGGGTAGTATGCCGCATTTTTTCTTTCAGTTCTCTTTCGGGCCATTTGTCGTCGCATACCGCGGCAACAAATTTTTCTTTTTCAAAAGGGGGGTACGCGGCCTTCAGGAGTTCTGCAAAAAATTTGACTTTTTCAGGTGGAAATAGGATGTCTTTTAATTTTTCAGGCATCGGGTTGCATTTAAAGTTTTGAGTTTACACTGAAAAGCAGGATGTCATTTTTAAATAACCTCTAAGTTAATATTAAAATCAATCCGTCGAAATGAATTCATTGAGCCTTTCAAAGAGCTGTTCTTTTCTGTTTAATTCTCGCCGGTATGTTTCTGTTTTAAACCATTTTAGCTGGAGTATCCGGTATCTTCCCAGGTTTTTTCGCAGAAGAATATACCAGATGAATGCCAGCTTACCGGTTAATGGCAAACTTACCAAAAAAGCAAATTTCATCCAAAAACCGGGAAGCAACCACGAGAAAGCGAATAATTCAAAAAGATAAAACAAGGGAAAAAGAATGATTCCGGCCCCCAGGAAAAATGTGCTCCAAAACGATTTGTCTTTTACTTTTTT
>CAYRBS010000521.1:0-1488 GCA_964422335.1 uncultured Mariniphaga sp.
CCAAATCCATTGAAACCTGATTTCTTCTTTCCGGGCAGGTTCAATTTCAAGTTCGATTTCATAAAAACCTTTTTCCGGAAATTGAATTTCCCCAATCCGGTGCGATTTGAAATTGTCGATCTCCCAGTTGGAGTTGGGTTCACCCACTGTTTTACCGGTTGGCTGCACCTGGTGGTTTATCGTTTTCCCGGCCGATTTTAATGTTAACCGGCTTTCCCCGGTTTTTTTCTGAAAACTGTAGGAAACATCCAATTGTTTTGTTCCGGGTGATGCTACATAAACTTTCCATTTGAACCGCACTGTTTCGCCGATAACGGCGTGTTCGGGAACCGTGCCCCTTCTGCTTTTATTTTCGTGGGTTATTCCGCCGTCTAAATCGAAATGATTGGCAGGTGTTAGCGAAAATCCACCGGAAGTTGTTTTGGCAACCAGGTTATCTGCCGTTTCGGGGTAGCCGGCGTATTCCACCACAATTACCGATACATACGGGTCTGGTTCAAGCTCAGGCAGGCTGATTTCGGTAAAAACGCCTGAATGGGTAAAATCCAGCGGCGACTTTTGCTTGTCGGCCAGCAGGTAAATATTCTCCGGAGATGTTGAAATTCCTGTCAGCGGTAATTTCTTGCCGAGGGGCCAGTTGTAAACATGCAAATAAAGTTTAGTGGCATCGGTGGTTTTTTTGACGGTAATTTTTCCCCAGTCGTGCAAATCTTTATGAAGGTCGAAAGCCTCCGCCCCATAAATCGATTCACCGTTCACACCGAGCCATTTTCCCATTTCAAGCATTCGTTGTGAGATTTCAAAAGGCACGTCCCCGTTTGCCCGCGGCCCGATGTTGAGCATGAAATTGCCGTTTAAACTCACGTTTCCAATGAGTGATTTCAACAGTGTGGTGGTTGATTTCCATTCGGTATCTGCTGAATGAAATCCCCAGGAATGGGCAACGGTTGCCGGCGATTGCCAGGGGAAATCTTCTTTTTTGCTTCCCAGTTGGTTGTCGCCCAGTGTCTTGAAATCTACATCGGGGTCTTCTTCGATGGAAAGTCCCAGTCGCGAATTTACGATGCAGCCGGGCTGCAGTTCCCTGATAAGTCCTTTCAGTTGTAAAAGCTGCTCTTTGGTAACCACCGTTTCGGAATGGTGGATCCACATATCGAACCAGAACATGCCAATTTCGCCGTAGTTGGTGAGCAGTTCACGCACCTGCGGAATGACTTTTTCCTGCCAGTACCGGTCGTATTCTTCCGGTTCAATGCCCGACAATTCTTTGGTGTGGTCCCAGCCATATTCATGCTCCCAGTCCACCCAGTGCGAATAGTAAAGCCCCAGTTTTAGTCCATGTTTTTTACAAGCATCGGCGAGTTCTTTTATGATATCGCGGTTGGTATAATCGCCCAAATCGAAGTGGCTGGCCTGGCTGTCCCACAACCCGAATCCATCGTGGTGCTTGGCGGTTATGGTAACGTATTTCATGCCTGATTTTTTGGC
>CAYRBS010000522.1:0-1484 GCA_964422335.1 uncultured Mariniphaga sp.
ATTGATCAGTTGCTGGAAGAACAGGAGTTAGCGCGGCAGGAGCAAGAACGAATCAATCGGGACTATCAGAATTCCATCGGGATAGCCGACCGGCAATTCAGTGATAAACGTTTTGAACAGTCAAAGGAAACGTATGAAAAAGCCCTTGAAATTAAGCCGGAAGAAGACTATCCGAAGGAACGGATTGCAGTTATTGAAGGCATTCTGGAACAACAGGAATTGGATGAAAATTACCGTACAGTGATTCTGGCAGCAGATGATTATTTTAATTCTGAATCATACCAGGAAGCTAAAGCGGAGTACGAGAATGCACTTTCTATGAAGCCGGAGGAAACGTATCCGCAAGCTCAAATTAATAAGATAGACAACCTGATGCGGCAGCAACAGCAACGGGAACTTAATGAACAGCAGGTTGCAGAAGATTTGGAACGCAGAAGGGAAGCAATTGAAAGACAGCAGCAGGAGATGAGTGAACAGGAAGTGTTGAGTGAAACGGGTCTGAATCAATTGTACGATGAGTACATTGCCATGGGCGATGATTTTTTCGACGGTGAGCGTTATAACGTGGCACGGGCCTGGTACTACAGAGCCCTGGACGTAAAACCCGATGAACCCTACCCGTCAGAACGGATTGAGGAAATTAAGAAACTGGTGAACAGCAGGCTGCTGAGTCAACGCGACCGCGACTACCAGCAGTTTGTGGACCTGGCCGATTCTACCTTCCGTGAAAATCAACTGGCTGTTGCCAGGGGATGGTACAACCAGGCATTATCGGTAAAGCCGGATGAATCTTATCCCAGGGATCAGTTACAGGTTATTGCCGAACGAATAGAAGAACGAATGGCCAGCCAGTCGGGAGAGCAATTTGAGAGGGACCTCCAAAAAGCAGATGAAGCCTTTGAAAATGAGGATTATAATGTTGCCTTGTTTTGGTATAGAAAAGCTCTTGAATTGCGGCCAAACGATGAGCATGCTTCTGAACGGGTTGCTCAGATACAGGAAACGCGACGGTAAGGGTATTGTTAATTAACCCGGTTTTCGCATGCTAATTTTCAGGGATTGTATCCCAGAATTTTGAACATATCATCAACTGTCTGTTCAGTGCGGTAAACATAATCCACAAAGTTTCCGGTTTCGTTCCGGTCGATAATCACATGCTTGGGTGAAGGAATCAGGCAGTGTTTGATTCCTCCGTAACCGCTGATGGAGTCCTGGTAAGCGCCGGTATGGAAGAATCCGAGATACAACGGCTCTTTTTCGCGGGACGAATACCGGGGCAGCATAATCTGCTGGTTCAGGTCTTCGGAGTTGTAATAATCGGAGTGGTCGCAACTGATTCCTCCAATGTTAACGCGGGTATATTCATTGTTCCATTTGTTAATGGGCAGCAAAATGAACTTTTCGAAAATAGACCAGGCATCGGGGATGGTGTTCATCAGGCTGTTGTCGATGATATACCACAGCTCAGCATCGTTTTGTTGTTT
>CAYRBS010000523.1:0-1482 GCA_964422335.1 uncultured Mariniphaga sp.
GAAGCTATCCGGGATTAAATCGTTCGAAATGCTATTGCCTGATAATGTATAGTAACCGGAAATGTTCTATTCATCAGAATTGAAATTAGCAGGAGAAACAAAAAAATTCCATTCAACCTGTAATTCTTTCCACGTTTCCTTAACCTATCAAACTGTATTTTTATTCAGAAAACAGAAAACAATAATTTAAAAATGCAGTTGCCGTTGCAACCCATGTTGCAATGGCTTGTCTGTAAAAAAGAAACTGAATTGGAGGAAGATTTTCCCTCAGCAGAAACAAAATTAAAAAACCATGAAAACAATTACATTCTTTGCAGCACTGTTGTTGCTGCTGATCTCAGTCGGTGTAAACGCACAACAGGAAAGCGCACACCGAAAATCAAATTTTCAAATCACCTTGTTTCCACCCGTCGGCACCAACGGCATTTATGCCGGAAATACCGTCAACCAGTTTTCGCTTAACATTTTTGCAGGTTATGCAGCCGGGTTAAACGGTGCGGAATTTGGCGGATTTCTCAACATTAACCGCGATTTCGTGGAAGGGGTGCAGTTTTCCGGATTTGCAAATATCACCGGCGGCCCGGTTCGCGGCGCCCAATTTACCGGTTTTGCCAATTTCAACGGCGCCGACTCAGAGGTGGCACAATTCGCCGGATTCGCCAATTTTAACAACGGAATAACCGACGGTTTTCAGGGTGCAGGCTTTGCCAATTTTACCCGTGGCTACTCCAATGCTTTTCAGGGGGCCGGATTTGGTAATTTCTCGCACGACCTGCATGGAGCCCAGTTGGCAGGTTTCGGTAATTTTGCCAGCGGAAAAGTGGAAGGCGCCCAACTTGCCGGCTTCGGAAACTTTGCAGAAGATGTAGATGGGGCCCAAATTTCCGGATTTATCAATGTGGCAAAACATGTTAGCGGGGTTCAGATTGGAATTCTGAATGTGGCAGATTCTGTAAGCAACGGAATTCCGATAGGTATCCTAAGCATCGTTAAAAACGGGTTCCATGAATTTGAAATCGGTGGAAGCGAGGGCCTCAACGGTTATGCATCGTTTAAAATCGGGGTGAAACATTTCTACAATATTTTCTCCGCCGGAATGCAACTTGCAGACGATGAATTCCGCTGGGGATACGGATACGGAATCGGTACGCACCTGATGTACAGCGAAGATTTTAAAATTAACATGGAAGCCATGTCATACCAGATTAAGGAAGAACGCCGGAGTGAAGAGTACAATGGATTGCAACAGCTAAAACTCACCTTCGACAAGTCACTGAGTGAAAACTTCGGTATTTTTGCCGGCCCGGTTTTTAACCTGCTGGTATCGCACGACAGTAATAATGACGGGCTGAATCCGGTTTCCGATTTCCCTCCTTACCACATGGCGAAATGGCAAAACGGAAGATCGACCCTCAAAACCTGGATCGGGTTCAATGCAGGTATCCGGATTCGTTAAGTGAAAATTAAAACTGAGAAAATTGA
>CAYRBS010000524.1:0-1475 GCA_964422335.1 uncultured Mariniphaga sp.
CATAAATCTCCTCTTTTTTGTGGCCCAGGTTCCAGGCATGTTCGGCATAAGCTGCCATTCCTTTTACCCCGTAAATTACCAGCTCGCGCAACGAGCGGATGTCTTCATTTTCCGTACTTAAAACACCGGCCTCACCGGCTTTTGCCTCAAACTCCTCCACGGTTGAACCACTCCACTCCGCAAAATCAGGAAGATTTTTGGGAAGGGCAATATTTGCCGCCAGGCATCTTGAATGCAATTCGTTTCTCAATTTAATCGCTTCGGTAATACGTTTGGCAAAACTGCTCTTATCGAAATTGGCGTTGGTGATGGTGCTAAACAGGCCATCAAAAACAAACTTGTCGGCTTTTGCCGGGTTCAGCTTTTGGGTGCGAAGTTTTTCGTTGTACCAGCTGATTCCTTTCAGCACATAAAGCAATGTATCCTGAAGATTGGCTACATCGTCAGTTTTTCCGCAAACTCCTTTTATTGTGCAGCCGGTCCCTTTGGCTGCTTCCTGGCATTGAAAACAAAACATACTCATATTCTCTCTCTCGTTTAAAAATTATATAATTACAGCATTATGCGTATCAAATGCACATGCATAACAATTTGATTTACAGATAAAGTAAAGGGATTGGTCTGAATGTTTTAATGAATGGAGGTTACCTCATTTTCTTAAGGCCCCGGGGTCAGATTACCCACTCCTCCGAAAGGACTTCACCGCGGGTACTGATTACAGCTACTTTTACAGGCACATTCCTTTGTGCCTCGGAAAGGGCCGTTTGCACCATACTTATCAGGCCGCCACAACAAGGCACTTCCATAATAACAACGGTGATGGTGTTCACTTTTGCCTCGTTTACAAGTCGTATAAATTTCTGAATGTAAATATCTTTTCCCTGGTCGAGTTTCGGGCAGGCAATGACCATTTTTTTCCCGGATATAAACTTCCGGTGGAAATCGCCGTGGGCAAATGCAGCACAGTCGGCAGCAATCAACAAATCGGCACCATGAAAATACGAAGCTGCCGGGTTGATAAGATGTAGCTGAACCGGCCAGTGGGTAAGGGCTGATTCCATCTCCTCCGCCGGAGAAGCCATTTTCATGCCGGCGGCACTGAACGATGCAGGCGCAGAACCCGGGCAACCTCCGGAAACAGGTTGTTGTGTGTTTTGTGTTTTTTTCCCGCCGTGCAACAGTTCGTGCACTTCGCTTATTGAAAAAGGCATTCTGTCGCGGTTCGCTTTGATGTAATCCAGCGCCTGTTTCAGGTAGCCGTTTTCGCCGTGGTCCTGCAAATGTTGCAGGTGGGCAAAAACAGTGGCTTTGCCGCTACTCACCATTTGAGAAATCACCTTCACCTCATCGTATTCTTCGGCTTCCCGTTTTTCAATGGTAATGGCCCCCTGCGGGCAGTGGCCAAGGCAGGCGCCCAGTCCGTCGCACATCAGTTCGCTTATCAGCCGTGCTTTTCCATCGATAATCTGCAGGGC
>CAYRBS010000525.1:0-1469 GCA_964422335.1 uncultured Mariniphaga sp.
CCGCAAATTAGTTTGTGGCTGCCACAACAGCTTGGATTTTAAAAATTAGTTGAATTTATACCAAAACCGGGGTTTCCTTTGAACGAAATTCCGGTTTTTATTTAATACAGAAGCACAATCGCTGTCAGGTTGTATTTTACCATTCCAGGCGGAGGATGTTATCACGCTCTTTTTGTACGCTGGTTCCCAGTTTTTTCCCTTCGCAGTTCAGGGTTTTTTGCAGCCATTTGGCATCTTTTTCTGATGCATGGTTCAGCCGGAAGTTTTTTATTTCCATTGGCACCAGCTTCAACGATTTCAACCGGCCGCTGCTTGTATCTATCTGCGGAAAATACATGCAGGTCAGTTCACCACGGTATTCGTCATGACCGCTGATTCCTTCGTAATCGTTGATGAAATCTCCCGCTCCGTAAATGATCAGTTTGCCGTTGTAAACTTCCATTCCCAGGGGGTGGTGCGAAGAGTGCCCGAAAATGATATCCACTCCTGCTTCATCAATTAGCTGGCGGGCGAATTCCTTCTGCTTTCCCGAAATGGAATATCCCCAGTTGCCACCCCAGTGAATGGAAAGGACCACCACATTACCCGGTTTTTTTACCTGTCTCACTTGTTGTTTTATCGCTTCAGTTTCATTTTTGTCCCAATAGGTTAGTAAGTTAACACCCGGAAGTCCCCCATTTGCTGCCCATTTTTTTGGTATCCCGCTATCGGGGGAGCCGCATGAAAAAACGTGTACTTTTCCTTTTTCGGTATTTAAAACAGTGGCCGCAGCAGCTTCGTTTCCGTTTCTGCCGGCCCCTGAAAATTCAATATCGGCCGATTCGAGGGTTTGCATCGTTTCCTTCAGGCCGGGATACTCCCAGTCGAGCGTATGGTTGTTTGCCAGGCTGCAGTGATCGATTCCGGCGGCAGTAAGTACCTGTATATTTCCGGGATGCATGCGGTAATTGATGCCTTTTGCAGGCCAGGGAGTATTATGCGTTGTAATGCTGGTTTCAAGGTTGATGAGTTTCAGGTCGGGTTTCATTTCGTTCCATACCTCCAGCGCATCGCCCCAAATATAGCCGAAGGACAGCGGTACATCCATTTTTCCGTTTGCCTGTTCTGCCAACCGAAGATACATACGGGCATCTTTTACATACGATTCGTACAAGACCGGGTCAACTGAATGTGGCAAAGCCTGGTCGATGCCCCTTCCTGTCATTACATCCCCGCAAAGGAAAAGCGTCAGGTCTGTATTTTCTTTTTCATTCTGTTTTAACATGATTCCCTTTTCAGTTTGTGAATTGTCCTGATAATTCAATCCTGAAAATAGTATCCCCAAAATTAAACCTGCATAATACTTCATTATTTTTACATTTTTGCAGCATTACCACTGAAAGCAGTTATGAATGCCAGTAAAAAAATAAGGCGGTTCATGAGAAGTGGTTTTATTCATTTACACTTTTAGGAATTGCAATAAAAAAGGT
>CAYRBS010000526.1:0-1466 GCA_964422335.1 uncultured Mariniphaga sp.
CCCAATCAGAAATTTTCTGAAGACCCGGTTAAACGGGAAGATGAAGTTAAAAATGCCCTGCTCAACAGCCGGGTCAATCCTGATTCGGGTTTACGCCCCTCGGTGGAAACCTCACTGCACAATCTTTTTAGCTACAAATTTGTTGTGCACACCCATCCCACCCTTGTCAACGGCCTCATGTGCAGCAATCAGGCAGAAGAAAAAACCACTGAAATTTTTGGCGAAGAGGTGCTTTACATTCCTTATTCTGATCCGGGTTTTGTGCTTTTTAAAATCATTGCAGAAAAAATTGAGGAGTACAATAAAAAATTTAAGCGCGATCCGCAAATTGTCCTCATTCAGAATCACGGAATTTTTGTGGCTGCCAATTCGGTTGATGAAATAAACGCCATTTATTCCGATGTGGCAGAAAAGCTGAAAGGCACTTTTGACCAATTTCCGGAAAATGCTGAAGAGCCCGTTTCAAAAAAATTAACCGGTGTACTTCCGGCCATCCGCATGTTACTTTCTGAAGAAAAACTGAAGGTGGCTGCCGCGTTCAGCAGCTCAGCCATAAAAAAACACATTTCCGGAAAAGAAGCTTTCAAAGCAGGCATCTCCCGTCCGTTCAATCCCGACCAGATGGTTTACTGCCTGTCGGAATACCTTTTTATTGAAAGCAGCTCATCAGAAGAAGAAATAATTGAGGAGGCCAGCACTAAAATTGCAGAATTTAAGTCGCGCCGCGGAATACTCCCGAAAATTATTTTTGTTCAGAATGAAGGCGCCATTGCCGCCGAAGACTCTGCCGTTTCGGTTGGACATTTAAAAGACATGGTGAACGATTTTTGCCAAATCAGCAATTTTTCGGAAAATTTTGGTGGTCCACATCCCCTCACAGGCGAACAGGCAGCTTTTATCGAAAGCTGGGAAGTGGAAAATTACCGCAAAAAAGTGATGCTGGGCAGCCAGCCGATGGGGCGTGTGGAGAATAAATCAATTATTGTTACAGGTGCTGCCCAGGGGTTTGGGGCAGGCATTGCCGAAATCCTTTTCAACCAGGGCGCCAACATTGTGGTTGCCGACCTGAACGAAGAGAAAGGAAACGAATTTGCGGAACTGCTCAATGCCCGAAAAACCAAAAACAGGGCCCGCTTTGTTAAAGTAAATGTGGCCGAAGCCGCCTCAGTGGAGAGCATGGTAAGCGAAACCGTGCTCCATTTTGGCGGACTGGATGTATTGATTTCCAACGCCGGAATTCTGCACGCCGGCAGTCTCGATGAAATGGACCAGAAAACATTTGAATTGATGACCAAAGTGAATTACACGGGGTACTTTCTTTGCGCCAAATACGCCAAACCGGTGATGAGGCTGCAACATTCAGTCAGGCCCAACCATTTTATGGACATCATTCAAATCAACTCAAAATCAGGCTTGAAGGGCAGCAATAAAAACTTTGCCTATGCCGGCGGAAAATTTGGCGGAAT
>CAYRBS010000527.1:0-1466 GCA_964422335.1 uncultured Mariniphaga sp.
GCACAAATCCAGCTATGTTTCATAATTAAAATTGTACTTTCCTGATTCGGATTTTTTCTTAATTTTAGAAAATTTCATTTTTCAAAAACCATAAAATGAACGATATGACCGATTTCAAAATTCTGCGTTTTTTTCTCGTGTTGCTGATAATGCCTTTCGTCTCGGATATGCAGGCACAAAACTGGCCGGGCTGGCGGGGGCCAAACGGTGACGGAACAAGTACCGAAACCAACCTGCCCGTTGAGTGGGATGCCAGCAAAAATGTTTTATGGAAAAGCAAAGTTCCCGGGGTGGGGCACTCTTCTCCGATTATTTGGGAAGACAGGATTTTTACATTAACTGCTTTTCCTGAAACAAAAGAGAAGGTGCTGCTTTGTTACGACAGCAACAACGGTGATTTGTTATGGCAAAAAACGGTGGTTAAAGGTGCCTGGGAAGATAAACATGCTGATAACAGCCATGCTTCCGGAACGCCTGTTACCGATGGGAAATTGGTTTATTTGTCGTTTTTGGATGGGGAGGATGCTGTTGTGGCGGCTTACGACTTTTCGGGAAATCAGGTGTGGATACAGCGCCCCGGTACTTTTTCAAGTCCGCACGGTTACAGTTGCTCGCCGGTATTGTACGATGACAAGGTGATCATTAACGGCAACAGCCTGGGCGATTCGTTTATGGCCGCCATGAGCCGGACGGATGGCCGGGTTCTTTGGAAAGTATCGCATCCCAATGAGGCGCATAGTTTTAGTACCCCTATAATCAGGGAGCTGAACGGAAAAACACAAATGATTTTTTTAGGCAACCAGGAAATTGCATCCTACAACCCGGATGATGGTTCCAAATACTGGTTTATAAGTGGGCCGTCGGAAGATTTTTGCTCAAGCCCGGTTTACAATGAAAAAACAGGACAGTTGCTCGTGAGCAGCGCCTGGCCCCAACGCCACCTGTTGGCTGTGAAACCGGACGGAGAAGGAGATGTTACCGAAAGTCATGTTGCCTGGAGAACCACCAAAGGAGCTTACTATGTTCCGTCACCGGTATGTACCGACGATTACCTTTTTTCTACCATGACCAACGGCAGGGTTCACTGTATTGATGTAACTACCGGCAATACATTGTGGGAAGAAAAACTGGGAAAGCAATATGCTTCACCCGTTTTGGTTGGCGGCCTGGTGTATATGCCCAACGACGACGGTGTGATAACCGTAATAAAACCCGGCCCCGATTTCGAGGCAGTTGCACAAAATTCCATCGGTGAAAAAATGAATGCTTCGCCGGCCATCAGCAACGGGAAAATCTATTTGCGGGGAGCGGAACACTTGTTTTGCATTGGGAATAAGGAGTAGAAAGAAGAGGTGCATTAACGAATGAGCATTAAAACAAAAAGAGGAAACTGAACTGAATCGGTTTCCTCTTTTAACCAGCGTCTTGTTTGTATTGCGGCTGGTATAAAAGCCGGACCTCAAAAT
>CAYRBS010000528.1:0-1459 GCA_964422335.1 uncultured Mariniphaga sp.
CATCGTATATTCTGCCAACTGCGACTGCTCACCCTGCCTGCTAAAATTTTCCGCCAGGTTGCTGCATCCCGCTCATCATCCGCTGTGCATTTTTCCCCTGCGAAACCATTTTCATCATTTTCCGGGTTTCGGAGAATTGTTTCAACAGCCGGTTTACCTCCTGGATGCTAGTGCCCGATCCTTCAGCAATTCTCTTACGGCGGCTCCCGTTGATTAATGCCGGGTTTTCGCGCTCATCGTTTGTCATTGAAAAAATAATGGCTTCAATGTGTTTGAATGCGTCGTCGTCGAGGTCCATGTTTTTCATGGCTTTGCCCATTCCGGGAATCATTGACACCACATCTTTCAGGTCCCCCATTTTTTTAATCTGGTTGATCTGTTTCAGGAAGTCGTTAAAATTGAAGGTGTTTTTTGCCAGCTTTTTTTGCATTCTGCGGGCATCTTCCTCGTCGAACTGTTCCTGGGCTTTTTCCACCAGCGAAACAATATCGCCCATTCCCAGGATTCGATCTGCCATACGCTCGGGGTGGAACACATCGATGGCATCGAGTTTTTCGCCGGTACCCACAAACTTTATGGGTTTTTCCACTACCGAACGGATTGAAAGGGCTGCCCCCCCGCGGGTATCCCCGTCGAGTTTGGTAAGCACCACCCCGTCGAAGTTCAGTGTATCGTTAAATTCTTTGGCTGTATTTACGGCATCCTGGCCGGTCATTGAATCTACCACAAACAATATTTCGTTTGGATTCACCGCGTTTTTAATGGATGAAATTTCTTTCATCATTTGCTCGTCGATGGCCAAACGCCCGGCGGTGTCGATAAGCACCACATCGTAGCCTTTGTTTTTTGCTTCTTTAATAGCTGCTTTGGCAATTTTCACCGGGTCCATGTTGCCTTCCTCGGTGTAAACCGGAATGTCAATTTGCTCTCCCAGCACTTTCAACTGCTCGATAGCCGCAGGGCGGTAAACGTCGCCGGCTACCAGCAGGGGATGTTTCCCTTTTTTGCGTTTGAGCATGTTGGCCAGTTTCCCGGAGAAGGTGGTTTTTCCGGAACCTTGCAGCCCGGCCATTAAAATAACGGAAGGAGAACTGCTTAAGTCGATGTCGGCTGATTCGCCGCCCATCAGTTGAGCCAGTTCGTCTTTCACTATTTTTACCATCAACTGCCCCGGTTTAACGGCAGTCAGCACATTTTGACCCAGTGCTTTTTCTTTTACATCGTCGGTAAAAGATTTGGCTATTTTGAAATTGACATCGGCATCGAGCAGGGCTCTGCGGATGTCTTTCAGGGTCTCTGCCACATTGATTTCCGTGATTTTCCCCTGTCCTTTCAGCAGTTTAAACGACCGCTCCAGCCTGTCAGATAAATTGTCAAACATGTATTTAATTTTTCATTTGAAAATGAGACGCAAAAATACAAGGAAAAAGTGAAAGGGCAAAACAGGGAATTGGCTTTG
>CAYRBS010000529.1:0-1457 GCA_964422335.1 uncultured Mariniphaga sp.
TGCAAAAAATGGTAATGCTTGCGAGATCTGCCGGGGCTTACCTGAGAACCATTTCAAGGTTCAACACAATAAATTACTTTCGGGTAATGCTGAGTCAGCAGGTTCTCCTTTATGGTAGAAGTCCCGCCTGAATCAATTAAGATCCGGCAGGACTCAGAGACATCATCAGTATAAAACATAGCCGATAATACTCTCATAGTTAAACTTTGATTGAAAAAGCTATCAGGATGGAATTTTTCACATACTGTCGATCCATCCTGCAATAGCAATAGCCAGCAAATGCCCCAATGAGCTTAAAACGCCCCAAATCGTCAGAAAACCTATGAAGCTAAAAAAGCCACCAGGATTAATGATGTTCCAGGAAATAATACCAGCTAAAATTGTTAATACGACAGTCACAATCCACATTAATGCGACCAACGTTCCGTTTGAATCACTCATGATTGTTTGTTTTAAATGTTAAAAATTAGATTGAATTAAAAAGGACTTGAATACCGGCAAATGACATCAAATCAAACCGTCATCTGCCATAGAGAGATAGGTAGAGGCCGTTAGAATAAGATGGTCAAGCACCGAAATGTCAAGAAAAGAACAAGCCTGTTTTATTTTGCGTGTTATCTTCATGTCTGCATCGCTTGCCTCCAGGGTATTAGACGGGTGGTTGTGAGCCAGGATAATTGAGGAAGCGTTTGCCTTTAATGCTGCCTGCAAAATAAGCCTGACATCAACAGTAGTACCCGCTATGCCTCCCTTTGACACTTCAAAGAATCCGAGAACTTTGTTACCACGGTTAAGCAGCATGGTATAGAAATACTCCCGGTGCTCAAGCCCGGGAAAAATCTGCCGGAATATATCAGCAGCATCTTTAGCGCAGGTAATTTTTGCCCGGTCTGCAGCGCGAACTTTTGTAGAGTAGCTGAGTTGGACCTCAGCAATGTTGGAAAGAAACAAGTTTTGATTCATTTTTTTGTGCCGGTGCCTTCCGGACATTATTATTGGCGTATGGCCTTGCCGGTTAAATAATTGTTTATAAGAGATTTATGTGTGAATGATTAAGATTAGGGAGAGCCACAAAAAAGGCAAGAGAAATTGAATCCCTTACCTTTTTTGAGCTAAGTGGATATTCCGGAGCAAACTGACCCCCCTTCCAAAGCAGAAAAAGTAAGCGTATTTTTTCATGACATTCCGGCGGATAGTGACCCCCTTTACGGGGAGCAACCGGGTTAATTTTGCCCGCGGCGGTCAAAAAACGGAGCATGTTGACCCCCTCTTGCGGGTCGCGCGATAAAAAAACGGAGCAAGCTGACCCCTTTTATTTAGGTTTTGGTTTATTGGCAGGTTTAACTGCTAATAAAAAAGATATGGCCGGAAAACCTAAAAGAATGAGTCAGGTAAAACAAATACTACAACTGCACAAGCAGGGGCATGGGAACAAGACCATTGCCCGTCATTTAAGC
>CAYRBS010000530.1:0-1454 GCA_964422335.1 uncultured Mariniphaga sp.
CACTAATACGCCCGCTGAAAAACAATCTCACTCAACCCGGCCATTTGCCTGTTTTCCTTATCGATATAAATGCGAACCGTGAGTTTGCCATCTTCTACTTTCACCACCCGTTCGCCGGTCCATTCAAATTCGCCGGGTTCCAGCGATTTGGTAGCAGCCGTTACCCCCTCAAATTCAATCTTCTGCCATGTTGGCAAATAAAGGTCGCCCACACTGGCCCGGATGCGGTAGGACCCCGTACGTACATTTATTTCATACTCGAAAAAATCATCGGGGTTCCGGCATTGTGCAGGGGTATCTTCAAACAGCACTTTTTTCAGCCGCGCATTTCCATCATTTTCGTTCAGCACCCATTCCACTTTTTCAGCCGGGTTCCATTTACCAAGCTTCCACCCCTTTCCTGAATAATCTTCATAAGCCAGTGTATTTTTTTGATTGCCGTTCTGAACCGCGGGTTTCGAAAACCTCACCCTGCCCCTGGTGAACCTCCTGCTGTAGCTGTTTGTTTGCTGAAAATAAAGTTCGAATAACTGCGGGAAACCATTGACAACATTGTTAAAGCACCCGGAATAAGCCGGCACCGAATCCGATTTTACCACCGCAAACTGCAAGTGCCCCCAGGATTCATCGCCCCAAGCCGTTCCGATGATTTCGCCCCGGACAAGTTTACTCCCTTCTTTTACGGCGAGGTTCTTTTCATAAAGGCGGTTATAAACATAATAAATGCCGGGTTGCGAATCGCTTTCGAGCAGCACACACGCCACCTCCCCGGAGGAATCCAGCTCCCTGGTTTCAATCCATACCACACGGCTTTCCTCAATGGCTGACAGCCAGTGTTTTTGTTTTCCACGTGCATCGTGCAGGTCAAAACCAATTCCTTCGTACGAGCGGTAAAATGCTGTTTCTCCGGATTTTTCCTTTCCGTAATACGAAAACATGTAGCTGTCCTCTTCGGCGCCCCAAATAAATCCATCGTTATAACTTACCGGGAAAGCATATTGTGCAGGATCGAGCAACGGGGAACGGGAATCGCTCAAACACACCAGGGCATCTTTGGTCAGCAGGCCGTGCACCAGCGAGTCGGTAGTCAGTGATTTTACGTTTTTATTATCGGCCACAAAAACCCGGACTCCCCTGGTTTTTCCGGGGACCGTGCGGCGCGAAACTTTCAACCACAGGGTATCGGCCCCAACCTGCAATAAATTATAGTGATTCTCCATTTTCAGCAGGGTCACCTCTACCCTGTTAAACGTTACACTTTCCCCCACGTCGAGGTTATAATAATAACCATTTCCCCATTGGAAATCAGCAGTATCCTTCGGCTGTGCGTTCAACTGAAAACACACAGCGGACAAAACAAATAATATGAAAATTTTCCTTTTCAAATTTCTCCAATAATTTTTCGAAACAAATCTATCAGATTTTTTTGGAAAGAACAGCAGAACATAACACAA
>CAYRBS010000531.1:0-1454 GCA_964422335.1 uncultured Mariniphaga sp.
GCTTACGGGTTACACATAAATGTGAATGATCCGGAATCAGGCGAGATTCTGTTTAGTTCCCTGGCCGTTGCTGTTCCCGGTCCATTGACCGACAAAATTGCTGAAATCGCCAGGCATTATAACATGTATATTATCGCTCCCATTTATGAAGAAGACAACGACCTCATTTATAATACCGCCGTGTTTTTCGACAGGCAGGGCAATATAAAGGGCAAACACCGTAAGACGCTTTTGCCTGTTATGGAAACCTGGCTTGTTACAACCGGAGATGAATATCCGGTATTTGAAACAGATTTCGGCAATGTGGCCATTGCCACATGCGCGGAAATTTCTTACCCGGAAATATCATCGGTTTATGCTTTAAAAGGCGCTGATATCATTTTTAATCCTACCATGGCAAAAGATAATAAACCCGGTCAGAGCCTTGAAACTGCCCCCATGTTTATTACCCGCGCCAGGGACAATTCTGTGTACATTGCCCCCGTGGTTTTGGGAAAAGATGGCAGCGGAATCATCGATTTTAATGGGAATGTGGTGGCGGAAGCGGTCGGGAAAGAAAATACCGTTATTATGGCTGAAATCGATTTCTCAAAAGAAAGGGTTAATAACAGTAAATGGTGGGAAACCATCAACGGAACCAACAACGTCAGGGCGATGCACCTAAAATCGCGTCGTCCCGATATATATGAGCTTCTAAGTGATCCGAACCCGCCATTGCTCGAAAGATATAAAGATATTCATCTGACTACCGGTGACAGGGAACGACAGTTAGATGCTGTGAGAGAAGTGGATTACGGACCGAAAAAGAAAGAACCTGTTAACGGAGCGAAAGCCACTGATTTGTTCGAAATCGGCCTTCATGTCATCCCTTATCCCCAACAGGTTGTTTTGGGTGGTAGCGATTTCATTTTTTCTGATAAACTGACTATCGTGCTGGATGAGACACATTCAGATGCAGACCGTTTTACTGCCAAAGAATTGGCTGGGGCCCTGGAAACGGAATGGAACCTCGAAGTGGAAATATCCAGGGAAAAGGCCGGCAAATCAATAGTGTTGACACGGAAAGATGTTTCTAAATCAATAAAGGAACAGGGCTACCGGATAACCACTTCACCGGATGAACTGACAGTAGCAGCCAACAGCGGGGATGGCCTGTTTTACGGAACGCAAACTTTTCTTCAATTGATTCAGAATGCAGGTAACGGATTCCAAGTTTCCGGCATGACGATAATGGATTGGCCTGATATAGAAACACGCGCCGTTCATTATGACACAAAACATCATCAGGACAAACGTTCCTATGTGGAGAGTTTTATCCGCGATTTGGCCCGGTATAAAATCAACATGCTTATCTGGGAATGGGAAGATAAATTTGAGTACCCAAGCCATCCGGAAATTGGGGCGCCCGGGGCATTCACAATGGAAGAGATGCAGGAAATGACCCGGTTTGCTCA
>CAYRBS010000532.1:0-1453 GCA_964422335.1 uncultured Mariniphaga sp.
AAGAATATGAAAAAATTAGCTGACATCGGATTAATCGGGTTGGCCGTAATGGGCGAAAACCTGGTATTGAACATGGAAAGTAAAGGTTACACCGTAGCGGTGTTTAACCGGACAGTAAAAAAAGTAGATAAGTTTATGGAAGGCCGGGGCGCCGGGAAAAACTTTATCGGTGCACACTCTATCGAAGAGTTGGTGGCTTCACTCGAAAGGCCACGGAAAGTAATGTTGCTGGTAAAAGCCGGCAAACCGGTGGACGATTTTATTGAAATGGTGATGCCTCACCTGGAACCGGGCGACATCATCATTGATGGCGGGAACTCCCATTTTCCGGACACTATCCGCCGTACCAAATACGTGGAAAGTAAAGGCTTCCTTTACATCGGAACGGGTGTTTCCGGTGGTGAAGAAGGCGCTTTGAAAGGTCCTTCAATCATGCCGGGTGGTTCACCCGATGCATGGCCACATGTGAAAGAAATTTTTCAGTCGATTTCGGCTAAAGTGGAAAATGGCGAAGCTTGCTGCGACTGGGTAGGAGAAAACGGCGCCGGCCACTTCGTGAAAATGGTGCACAACGGAATTGAATACGGTGATATGCAAATTATTACCGAAGCTTACCAGTTAATGAAAGACATGCTGGGAATGAGCAACGACGAAATGCACGAGGTATTCAAAAAATGGAATGAAGAGGAACTCGACAGCTACCTCATTGAAATAACCCGCGACATCCTGGGTTATAAAGATGAAAATGGTGAGGAAACGGTGGATTACATTCTCGACACAGCCGGACAAAAAGGAACCGGAAAATGGACCGGCATCTCGGCACTCGACCTGGGTATCCCGCTGACCCTCATTGGCGAATCGGTGTTTTCCCGCTGCCTTTCGGCACAGAAGGATTTACGCGTACAGGCTTCCAGGATACTTAACGGCCCCAAAGCCAAATTTGAAGGTGACCGTGAACAGTTTCTCGAAGATCTGAAAATGGCGCTTTACGGAGCTAAAATCATCTCGTACGCCCAGGGTTACAACCTGATGATGGAAGCAGCCAAAGAATATGGCTGGAACCTGAATTACGGCGGTATCGCCCTGATGTGGCGGGGTGGATGTATTATTCGTTCCGTATTTCTGAAAGATATAAAAGAGGCATTCGAGAAAAATCCGGAGTTACCCAACCTGCTGCTCGACACATTCTTTAAAGAAAAAGTGGAAGCTGCCCAGGAAGGCTGGCGCAGAGTTAGTGCTACTGCACTTTCAAACGGAATTCCTGTTCCGGCAATTACTTCGGCGCTCTGCTATTTCGACGGCTTCCGCACCGAACGACTGCCCGCCAACCTGCTGCAAGCCCAGCGCGACTATTTCGGCGCCCACACATATGAACGGACCGATAAACCCCGCGGTGAATTCTTCCACACCAACTGGACCGGCCGTGGCGGCGATACTGCTTCGTCAACTTACA
>CAYRBS010000533.1:0-1452 GCA_964422335.1 uncultured Mariniphaga sp.
AATTAGGGTTTGCTGAAAAACTAAGGTTCTATTTGTAAAAACATAATTCAATTCTGTTGTTACCAGGTTGAGAATCCATAAATAATTCCATTGTCTGGCCAAATAGAGCAGATTGAACCGATAGTGTTTGCCTCAGCCATTTGTAAAGGGCCAAAAAATAAGCAAAAGATAATTCACCTGCATATCTCAGCAGGTTCATTACCAATATTATACATGCAACCCAGCTTTCTGATGTTTCCTTTAACCTTGCTCTTATCTGGTTCAGGTTGTAACCATTTTTCCCCTGCCCGAACTTTCCTTCAATGTGGTTCCGCTCTGCTTTTTCCTTTCGTTTTTTCCGTCTGAAGTAAGGTGTCTCTTTCTCTTTGGCTTTTGGTCTGCCCAGCGGAGGAGCTGTTATCCGTATCTCTCTTTCTTTTAGCCATTTTCGGTTTTCTTTGGTGGCATAAATCTGGTCTGCCAATACCAATTCCGGATAATGCCCGTGTATTAACAGGTAAGCTTCTACCTGTTTTTTCAGGTCTGTGCCCTCGTTGTATGCATCCCAGCTAAAGGTGTCAATTCTGGCAAAACCATTGTCAAGGCTTACTCCCAACTTGGAACCAAATTCAGTTTTCGCTCCCTTCTTTCCCCTTGGAATAGGGCGTACATGCGGTTGATAAATACTCACAATACGATCAGAACAACTGTTGCTGTTTTCCCGGTACATTTGATTCTGTTGCTCATAAACGGTATGAATAACCCATAATAACTTTTGTTCCTGACGATTAAGTGGAAACTTCCCCACCTGGACCTCAGCCTGGTCGAGTAAGTGGTCAATGTGTTTCAGGTCGCGTTTTACTGCTTCCAGAAGTTTACGTTTTATTTTGCGTATCTCCGCTTTTGAATGATTTCTTTTCTTGCTGTAAGATATATAAGCTTTATCCATATTCCGGCGATAAGTGCGTGGTTTAACCCCCTTTTTGCCTGTAAGTGCATAAAGTTTGTCAATCATACCTTCACACTTCTTTCTGCATTCATTCAATATACCCGGGTCGGTTGGATAGGTAATATACTGGTCGGCAACGGTCGCATCCACCTGGAGCTTGCCTTTGTTTTTAACACTGCCGTCTTCTTTCTTTTTGGCCGGGCTGTTATTATACTTTTGGTCAGAGTTGCCTGATAACGAATGGATTAAATCTTTGGTTAACTCATCAAATTTTTCGTGACCAATACGTTTGCGTATTTCAACAAACAGGCTGGGATCGAAAACCGGATGAGGAGTAAACTCCTCTAAACCAACAAAATATTGCATGTAGGGATTCTCCTGGATGGCCGCAATGGTTCCCCGGTCGTCAAACTTCTCCAGGTGCTTTATAATCAAAGCACCCAACACTACACGGGGCGATAAGCCAGGACGCCCTGTCTCTAAATTCATAACCGACATATAAATGGCGGCAAACTTGTCCCACG
>CAYRBS010000534.1:0-1451 GCA_964422335.1 uncultured Mariniphaga sp.
AAATTTAAAAATGAACACAGCCTCAGTTAAAAAAGACCTTCCCAAATTCGGAATTGCATTGAGTGGCGGCGGCGCCCGTGGCATAGCACATATTGGCGTACTGGAAGCGCTGGAAAAATTCGGGATAAAACCCCGGGTGGTTTCGGGTACCAGTATGGGCGCTATTGTAGGCGTATTATATGCCGCCGGTTATCCGCCCAACGAAATCCTTGAAATACTCCTCACCCGCAAGTTTCACAAAATGATTAACTGGCACCTGCCTTTTAGCGGGCTCATCGATATGAGCCGTGTGCGAGCGGTTATGAAAGAAATGATTGGCAAAGATGATTTTTCTTCGCTAAAAATACCATTTTATTGTGCGGTAGCCAACCTGAACAGTGGGCTGGAAGAAGTAAAATCGAAGGGAAAATTATTTCAGTGGGTGGTTGCTTCAGCCTCCATCCCGGTAATTTTCGAACCCCAGGTAATCGATGGCCAGACTTATGTTGACGGCGGGTTGCTGAACAACCTGCCTTCCGAAGCCATTCGCGACCAGTGCCAGGTGCTGATTGGCGTTCATGTTAACCACAACGGCCCCGAGGAAGAAGTGAAAGGGATGAAGGCCATTGCCGAAAGATCCTTCCGGCTGAGTATTGCCCAAAATGTAGAGAAAAGCAAAAAAATATGCAATTTTGTTATAGAACCACCCGAAGCGCGGAACTTCAGTACGTTCAATTTTAACAGGACCGATGAAATTTACCGGATGGGCTACAATGAAACGGAAAAACAGATAATGAAAATTTTCGAAGACATCGATATTGACAAAGTGATGGAATTAAAAAAAAAGGGGGATAACTGATATCCCGGTTCAAGGGAAACGACGGTCTTCTTTTCAAGTTCCCGAAACCTGTCCCCGGCTGCCATAATCACTTCTGCTATTTTAATGAATAATTTGATTTATTTAGACTGAATAAAAATTCGAAGCAAAAACAGAGCATAACAATTCTTAAATCAAATTGATTTTTTTTAACACAAATAGAAAATAACTATTATAGAATTGCTTAAAACATTGACGTTAAACAATTTCATAATCCACTAAAAATTACTTCCGGCTTACGATCCTTCCGATTTTTTTTGGATGTACGATTCAAAATCAGTGATCGAGTTTGAGGGATCACCGAATATGGTTATATTTAACGGTTTTTTATAATAAAAATATTAGGAATAAATAGTACCTATCCAATTAAAACTCTTATTTGTTATGGAACAAAATTCGAACAAAAGTGCAGTATCAAGAAGATCTTTCCTTGGTACGACAGCTGCTGCAGCAGCAGGATTAACAATCGTCCCGAGTCATGTAGTGGGCGGATTGGGGCATAAAGCCCCCAGTGACAAACTCAACATTGTAGGTGTTGGCGTAGGAGGTATGGGTTTTGCCAACCTGAAAAACCTGGAGTCGGAAAACATTATTG
>CAYRBS010000535.1:0-1451 GCA_964422335.1 uncultured Mariniphaga sp.
CCATCCTTTTAGTTGTGCCATTTTTATCGGTTTTAAAACAAATATAAATGAAAAAATAATTTTTATACTTTTAGGCCTTAGTAAAAAAGTGTGAAAAACCATTTAAATACCGTTTCCTCCTTTCAGTTTTATCAGTTGGTGAGGTATTCCACACTGGTAGTTACCGGAATTGTATTTGCTAAAACTGCGCTTTCGCAGCAAGCTATTGGCGAATACGAAACGTTTGTATTTCTGGCAGGCGCAGTGAGCTTTTTTTGGCTGAACGGAATGCTTAAAGCCTTGTTACCGCTTTCAGCAGAAGGCAAAAGTTCTCATGCTGCTCTTTTTAGCTCTTTTTTGATGGTTTCGGTTTTAAGCCTGTTGACCGGGTTGCTGCTCTTTATGGTTCATCCTTTTTTTTCCGGTTTATTAATGAACGGAAAGCCAGTGCCCGAATTGGAGCTTTTACTTATTTACCTGGTATTTGGCGTACCGGCCAACATGGTGGAATATTTTTATCTTATCCGGAAAAAAAACAAATCGCTGGTGATTTATGCCGTGATATCATTTTCCGTTCAGCTGGTTCTGGTCATATTGCCCGTTATTTTGGGCTATTCTGTACTTTGGGCTTTGCGCGGGCTGGTGGCATCCGCATTCCTTCGTTACCTGTGGTTGTGGGGTTTGTTTGTATATTTTTCGGAAATCAGATTTTCTTTTTCATTTGTAAAGGCACATGCCAGGTTGGGTGCACCTTTGGTGGCCGCTACCTTTTTAAGCGGTTCAGCCCAGTTTATCGATGGGTTTATTGTCACTTCCCGGTTCGATGAAAGCACCTTTGCCGTTTTTCGCTATGGTGCCCGGGAGCTCCCGCTGGCTGCACTTTTGGCCAATGCTTTGAGCAGTGCCATGCTCCCTGAATTCGGAATAAAAGAAAAACTGAAAGAAAACTTGCAAAAATTAAAGCGGAGTGTTGCCCGGCTGATGCACTTCCTGTTTCCACTCACAGCCGTTCTTCTCCTGGTCTCCCATCCGCTTTTCCCGGTGTTGTTCAACCCTGATTTTGAAGAAAGCGCTACCATTTTTAATATCTATCTGTTGCTGATAATCAGCAGGCTGCTAATGCCGCAAACTATCCTAAACGGATTGAGGCATACGAATCAGATTATGGTGGCCGCATTTCTGGAATTGTTGCTGAATGTTTCGTTAAGTCTTCTTTTTGTGCAATTTTGGGGCATTGCAGGTATCGCTTTTGCCACGTTTATTGCTTATTTATTCGAAAAAATTTATTTGATTGCGGTTATACAACGAAAATTGAATATCCGTCTGTCCGACTATCACCCCTTAAAGAACTCTATTTTCTATTCAGTGGGGATCATTGGTTTTTTTATTTTTGCTGAAGTATTTTTTAACTAAAAGTATATGGATTTTTTACTCGATAAACCGGAAACCGAAAAGGATTTTCAGCAATTGCT
>CAYRBS010000536.1:0-1449 GCA_964422335.1 uncultured Mariniphaga sp.
TACTCACAGGTACAGGTTTCGAGGCAATCCACTATCTGGCTTAATATTTCGAACCGCAGATAATAATACGTGTGTTTTCCGTCGCGCTTGGAACATAAAACCCCTTTATCCCTTAGAATACCCAGGTGATGTGATGTGGTGGATTGCTCAATACCGAGCAATTCATGTATTTCTGTAACAGTTAAACGCTTACCTTTTTCCAGATGCTTCAAAATGGCAATGCGCATAGGGTGTGCAATTGCTTTTAGCATACTTGCAGCTGTTTCTAACCGGTTTGCGTCTAACTCTTTGATTTCTACCATTTTTATAAATTTTAAACAATGCAAATATATAAATATTTAAGGATAATGTAATACCGATGATTCAAATAGAGTGGATGTTGAACAACATTGGAAAAAAAATCTTTTTAAACACGCCGGTATTCAACTAATTTATTCTATGTTCGTTTAATAAAAACAAAAAGTGTATTCACTGAATGACAACGATAAAAAAAATTAAGAATCCGATTAAACAGGAGCTTAAAGATTTTGAACCATATTTTAAAAAAGCCTTAAAAAGCGATGTTCCCTTTCTTGGTACTATCCTCAATTTTTTATACCGTACCAAAGGGAAACAATTGCGCCCCATGTTTGTGTTTTTATCGGCAAAACTGCACGGCGAAACCAACGAATTTTCTCAACTCGCTGCCTGTTCGGTAGAGCTGCTCCATTCGGCCACCCTGGTTCACGACGATGTGGTGGACGAGTCGTACGAGCGCCGCGGAACGTTCTCCATCAATGCATTGTGGCGAAACAAGCTGGCAGTGCTGGTGGGCGATTTCATTTTAGCAAAGGGCCTGCTGCTGCAACTGGAACACAAAAAATACAACTTCCTGCACCTGATTTCCCAGGCAGTGCAGGACATGAGCGAAGGGGAAATACTACAGGTGAAAAAAAGCCGGAAACTCGACATCGACGAAGAAACCTATTTCGAAATTATTCGCAAAAAAACTGCTTCACTCATTGCTACCAGCATGGCCATTGGCGCCGCGTCAGTTACGGACGATCCGAAAATTCCTGAGAAAATGTACCACATCGGGCAGGATGCAGGCATTGCTTTTCAGATTAAAGACGATATTTTCGACTACCAGGCCAAAGGTATTATTGGCAAACCTACCGGCAACGATATAAAAGAAAAAAAAATTACACTGCCCCTGCTCCATCTGCTGAAAAATTCGGAAGCCGCCGAGCGAAAACGAATCCTCCGGCTGATTAAACGCAAAAATAATAATACGGCAGTGGTAGGGGAACTCATTCAACTTGTGAACGAAAAAGGGGGCATTGAATACGCCACCGAAAAAATGAATGAATTTAAAGACAAGGCCGTGAATGCGCTGATGGAATTTCCCGAAAGTGAGGCGCGCACTTCGCTTATCGAACTGATGAATTACATTACCACAAGGAAAAAATA
>CAYRBS010000537.1:0-1446 GCA_964422335.1 uncultured Mariniphaga sp.
CCCACCAAGTTTTTTTAGGGGAAATGCGCAAAAAATCAGAGCAAGGGCAAACAGGTAGCCTACCAAATTGCCAAAACCATCAAATCCGGTTTCCCGGGGCTGAGGGAAAGAATCATGGGCCTCAACGATCCGCGCAAACGCAAGGAATATTCTCTGGCAGAACTTGTCGTTGGTGGTATCATGCTGTTCGTTTTTAAAGAAGGCAGCCGCAACGCATTCGACAACGACCGGCGGGAAGCCAGGTTCCGCAAAAATTACCGGCGGGCTTTTAAGCTCAGGCTCCCGGGCATGGACGCGGTGGAAGACCTTTACCGTTTACTTGACGAGCATGAACTTGAAAGCCTGAAACACCTTCTGATCAAGACATTGATTGAGAAGAAAATGTTTTACAAGTTCCGTTTTATGAGCAAGAAATATTTTGTTGCCATCGACGGGACAGGGGTGGCAAGTTATCAAACCAATTATTGCGGCCAGTGTACCAGCAAAACATCGAAAAACGGGAAAACAACCTATTCCCATAACGTATTGGAAGCAAAGCTGGTTACCCACAATGGCATGTCGGTCTCGATTGCAACGGAATGGGTGCGGAACGAAAATGGCAAAGAATACGACAAGCAGGATTGCGAGCTCAACGCTTTCAAGCGCCTGGCGGTGAAACTAAAAAAGATGTATCCGCGGTTGCCTTTGGTCATTTTGGCCGACGGGCTGTATGCCAACCAAAGTTTTTTCAGTATATGCAAAGACAACGGGTGGGAGTTCATCGTTACTTTTAAAGACGGCAGTCTTCCGAGCGTGCACCAGGAAATGGGACTGCTACCGGAGAGTGCCTGGCAATTCCGGGAACGTTTGCTTGCAGGCAATGGCAAACGCACCAGGCAAAGTTTCCGGTGGGTAAACGGCATCGGCTACTACGGTTTCGGGCTCTCGGTGGTCGAATGCAAAGAAACTACTGTGCATAGCATTTCGGGGGAAACAGAAGCCAACACCTTTACCCACATCACCGACATGCCAATCGACAATTCGAACTACCACCTTATTTCCCAGGGCGGGCGCATGCGGTGGAACATCGAAAACTCCTTCGATTACCTGAAAGAACACGGCTACAACCTGGGGCACAAATTCTCCAGAAGCTCGTTCAATGCCCTTAAAAACTATTACCAAAGTATGTTACTGGCACATACCATAAACCAGTTGGTGGAGAAAAGCACGGAGGTGGCCGCTTTGCTTGCGGCGCACAGTAAAGAAAGCTTAGCTAATCTGTGGAAAAGGTTATTGGCCTACTTTTCGGAAAACAAAATAAAACGTGGAGAATACGAAAAACTGCTCGGCAAACGATTCCAGATGAGATTGGAATAAATACAAACGGAGAATACCTGCTCCGAAACATTCAGGTCAACCGGTTTAAAACAAAGAAAGGGGGCAAATCATCAAAACTCAAAATATTTT
>CAYRBS010000538.1:0-1440 GCA_964422335.1 uncultured Mariniphaga sp.
TAAAAATTGAAGAACTGACAGACATTAAGCCGCATCCCACAAGGGGAGCTTAAAATATAAACGGGAGAATACACATAGTTCTCCCGCTTTTCAGACAAGAACCGTGAACGCAAACGAGATATTGAAAAGTTAAATTAGAATTACACAATATGTCACTGGAACAAACATGGAGATGGTACGGACCCTTTGACCCAGTTACCTTACAAGATATCCGGCAGGCAGGGGCTACCGGAATCGTTACTGCGTTGCACGAAATTCCGAATGGAGAAGTATGGGGGCTTGAAGCTATCGAGGAAAGAAAACGATTTATTGAATGGGATGATAACCAACCTGTTCCCAAAGCCCGCGGCCTTACCTGGTCGGTAGTAGAAAGTGTTCCGGTTCACGAGGATATAAAACAGGGTAAACCCGGACGGGAAAAGTATATTAATAATTACATCCAGAGCATCCGGAATATTGGAAAAGCCGGAATTCCGGTATTGTGCTACAATTTTATGCCCGTGGTTGACTGGACCCGGACGAACCTGAATTTAAAACTCGAGGACGGTGCAAGGGCGCTGGCTTTCGATATGGTCGATTTTGTTGCTTTCGATGTTTTTATTTTGAACAGGAAAGGAGCAAGATCAAGGTACGATCCGCAGTTGATAAGAAGGGCAGAAAGGCGATTTGAGGCCATGAACAGTGAAGAAAGGTTTGAATTAGAAAATACTATTCTTGCCGGCTTACCAGGCGCCGAAGAGTCGTGGACACTGGATCAATTTCAGCAAAAACTGGATGAATATAAACATATCGATGACAACCAATACCGGGAAAACCTGGAATATTTCCTGAAAAGAGTGGCCCCAGTAGCAGAAGAGAGTGGAGTGAAACTGGCTATCCATCCTGATGATCCCCCATTTTCGCTGTTTGGGTTACCAAGGGTGGTTAGCACAGAAAAAGATATTAAATTCATCCTGAATATTTATGACAGTATTTATAACGGCTTTACCCTCTGCACCGGCTCGCTGGGTGTGAGAGCCGATAACGATCTGGAGGGGATCGTAAAAAGGCATGGAGCCAAATTAAATTTCGCCCACTTGCGAAGCACACAGCGCGATGAATTTAATGGTTTTCACGAGGCCGGTCATTTGCGCGGAGATGTGGATATGTACAACGTGATGATTGCCATTCTGAAAGAACAACGCAAACGACAGGGCGTTTACCGTCCCGACCATAAAATACCTATGCGTGCCGACCACGGACACACCATACTTGACGACCTGACAAAGAAAACCAATCCGGGTTATTCGGCCATTGGTCTGCTCCGCGGAATGGCTGAACTCCGCGGCCTGGAAATGGGAATTGAAAGAAGCGGAGCAGTTTTTAGCAATTGAGTTTAATTAAAAAAAAAGAATACTATGAGTTTAGAATTAAAAAAAGATGCCAAATACGCCATGCTTG
>CAYRBS010000539.1:0-1437 GCA_964422335.1 uncultured Mariniphaga sp.
CCACAAAATTACCCCGATACAGCTTTTATCGGAACTGGCCTGCACACAAATGTCCAGAATTTCGTCGGGGGTTTTAACCACTGGTTTAAATACAATATTTGCCGGTAATTTTCCGGAAGCATTCAAACCCTTTACAATTTCTGCCGAATCGGCATCTACCTGTTTTAATGTTTCTTCTCCGTATAAATGCTGGCTGCCTGTAACAAACCAGATTTCGAACTGATTAAAATCTATCATGTTTTTTATGTTTTAAAAAATTGAAGCTAAATGTAATAAAACTTCTTTAAAAGTAAAAATTACATTTATGATTAGAATGAATTATTCTGAAACAGAATCTAATATTTTAAGGTCAGTCTTATTTATTTGAATGTCAATATTCTCAATCTTTTTCTCCGATTGGAATGCAACTAATCCTGTGATTTTCTCTCCGGGGTGAATTATTGTGGCTGAGATATTAAAATTATACAATGCTTTCTGAATCGGGTTTGCTTTACGCATAGGATCTTTATCTTTCTTTTTCGAGGACGTATTGTTATGATCGGCAAATCCGTCACCATCCCAATCAACCGGAGGAGGAACCAACGCGGCATAGATTAAAACCCCAACAAGTATAACTGGAAGAAAGTAAATAATGGTTGGAAAAGATTTGGTTTTCAGTTTGGTTGCTGCTAATTTGTGGTCAACTATTTCCAGTTTTTTTTCTTTCGTGTAAAAACTAAGTTGACTTCCGTGAATCGGTTTATCAGAAGTATTGATAATTTCAATATTTAAAACATGAACATTTTTTCTGTTTGCCCAGGCTTTCCTTAAGTTATTGTCGGGATCGCGAATTAAATCACTTGAGTAGGAATAAATAATATCTTTTTCTGTGACTGGCGTTCTGGTTGGGGAAAGGATTGTTGTGTTTTTATATGCCGAACAGGATGTAAATAATATAATTACGGCGATAAATACAGATGATACATTTTTCATTTTGATTATTTTTTTTGGCTTTTAAATAATGAATATGCCACCGATTTTTTTTAAGAATGAAATCATCTATCCTTCAAGCAATTTTTTTTGCGGTATGTTGAATCAGGTTCCACGTTTCCTTCACATGTTTTTCTTCGGTATGGGTTTGCCCGATGCTCATGCGTAACACAACCCGGCCGTTCAATTTGGTGTGGGTGAAAAATGCTTTGCCGGTTTCGTTTACCGTGTTCATTAATTTCATATTGAAATCATCATCCGATTTATGCCGGAAACAAACCAAATTGAGCGGTGGTTCCACAACGATTTCAAAATCATCTGATTCTCTTACCCAGTTGGCAAAATTTTGAGCCATTTCCACATGTTTCCGGATGTGGAATTGCAATCCTTCAACTCCGTAGTGCCGGATAACGAACCAAAGTTTCAGCGACCGAAAACGCCGGCCCAGCTGCACGTGCCAGTCGCGGT
>CAYRBS010000540.1:0-1434 GCA_964422335.1 uncultured Mariniphaga sp.
GATGTAGCGTAGGTTACCATGTCGATGAACAGTAAATCGAGGTTGGCCGCTTTAATTTCCGGCGCCAGTTGATACGCTGTTTCCGCGCAATCGGAGATGCCAAAATCAAAAACTTCGACCTTATTTTTTTTGACCATTTCGGCAAAAACCTGCTGTTTCTTTTTCATTTCATCCAGCAGGCCTTCGAACTGAGGCCAGTAGGTTTTATGGCCGACACCCAAAATTCCTACATTGGCGGTTAACGGTTGAATGCGTTCAACCTTCAATTGTGAAGGGGCTGTTTTTGTTTTCGGCACTTTTTTTAACCGGAGCATATTTTAGATTCTTAAAGTTCAAATTCGATAGAATGAGTACTTTTTGATATTCTTTATTCAGGCTTTGCTGATTACTTTTTCAAAAATATGAGATAATTAGTTTGGTTTGTTATTAAATTTGATAAAAAATGTACACTTTCTGATAAAAAAATGAAGAGCTACAACAAGTACTTTGCTGTCAGTGAAAATGACAAGGAATGGGGAATTCATACGCTCAACTGCGGAACATCGATGGTGGAGCCAGGTTCGGACTTTCCGTCTCCCGAACATCCGGAAAGCTATAAACTTACCTGGGAAAGGGGACGGATTTTAAGTGAATACCAGCTCATTTACCTGGTGGAGGGAAATGGCGTTTTCGAAAGCCGTGAAAGCGGAATAATCCATTTGGAAGCCGGTTCAATCATTGTGATTTTTCCCGGCTATTGGCACCGGTACAAACCTGTGGGTGATGAACTGTGGCACACCTACTGGGTTGGTTTTGGCGGTGAACTGGCCGATGGTTTTGTCGGAAAACTGGATATGAATCGTGAAAACCCGGTGAAAGTGATTGGTTACCAGGAAAAGATGGTGCAGGTTTATCTGGATATTCTCGAAACCAGTCAGTTGGAATATACAGGTTATCAGCAGGTGTTTGTTGGAGAAATCATCAAATTAATCGGAACGATTCATGCCATTCACCGGAAAACAGAAATCAGACAAAAAGATGCCGACAGGATTGTGCAGGAGGCAAAAGTTATTTTGATGCAGAAAAACCGCTCGATTTCTATGGAAGAAGTGGCTGAAGCACTAAATATGGGCTATTCTTCTTTTAGGAAACTGTTCAGGGAATATACCGGGATTTCGCCGGGCCAATATCAGATGCAGTATAAAATGAATAAGGCAGTCAGCCTGCTGAATGAAGGGAAATTGACGGTGAAGGAAATTGCTACGGAATTGCAGTTTGAAACGCCACAGTATTTTGCCCGCATTTTTAAAAAGAAAACCGGGAAAAGCCCCGATGAATTCAGGAAACAGTTTTCAAACAATTGATTTAGGCAATAATCTTAGCATTAATCTGCAATTCGGTTAAATCCATCCTCGTAATTTATAATACCCCAGCGCCAGCATTTCGCGTACAAAT
>CAYRBS010000541.1:0-1431 GCA_964422335.1 uncultured Mariniphaga sp.
TGTTATTATTTTCGGCTGGTAAAACGAAAAGTGACTTTTTATCAGCAATTTGCAAGTTGCCTTGAATATTCACAATTTCCTTTGTTTTTGGGGCTTCGAGATTAAAATCTTCCACAACCATAATGTTGTTTTCCCTTGCTTTATAGGTCAACGCCGATTTCCTGGCCAATTGCTTTACTTTTTTGTTCAGTTTAAAGTTATAGCTTTTGGGGCGTGGGCCAAATACGGAACCACCGCCACGAAAAATGGGCGACTTAATGTCTCCGGCACGTGCGGTACCGGTTCCTTTTTGCCTTTTTATTTTACGGGTACTTCCGGTTATTTCAGCACGTTCTTTGGTTTTGTGAGTGCCCTGCCGTTTGTTTGCCATGTATTGTTTTACATCGAGGTAAATTGCATGGTCGCTGGGCTCCACTCCAAAAATAAGATCGTTTAACGTAACTTTTCTGCCCGTTTCTTTTCCTTCTATATTCAGTACACTTAGTTCCATTGTTTCCTAATAATTAAATATGAACCTTTGGCGCCAGGCACTGAACCTTTCACCACTAATAAATTCTTCTCAGGAATTACTTTTAATACCAGCATGTTCTCGATGGTTACTGTTTCGTTACCATCCCTGCCGGCCATGCGCATACCTTTAAAAACGCGGCTTGGCCACGATGATGCACCGATTGACCCTGGTGCCCTGAGGCGGTTGTGCTGCCCGTGGGTTTGGTCGTTAACACCATGAAATCCATGGCGCTTTACTACTCCCTGAAACCCTTTACCTTTGGAAACGCCCACCACATCGACATAATCCAACTCGTGAAAAATATCAACCGATATCGATTCGCCCAGGTTATATTCTTCCTGGTAGGTGTTCAAGAATTCAACTACTTTACGCTTTGGCGTTGTTCCGGCCTTTTTGTAGTGGCCAAATTCTGCTTTGGTGGCTTTTCTTTCTTTCTTTTCGCCATAAGCAAGCTGCAGCGCATCGTAGCCTTCTTTTTCCTTGGTCTTCACCTGTGTGATTACACAGGGTCCGGCTTCAATCACAGTGCATGGGATATTCTTCCCCTCAACACTGAATACGGATGTCATTCCGATTTTTTTTCCAATAATACCAGCCATTTCGACTACTTTTTTAAATTATCAAACTTTAATTTCTACTTCAACGCCACTGGGTAATTCCAGCTTCATTAAGGCGTCAATTGTTTTTGCAGTTGAGCTGTAGATGTCGATCAACCTTTTGTAAGATGACAATTGAAACTGCTCCCTTGATTTTTTATTTACAAAGGTTGAACGCAAAACAGTAAACACCCTTTTGTGGGTTGGCAGCGGGATTGGCCCGCTCACCACTGCACCGGTGGTTTTTACCGTTTTTACGATCTTCTCAGCCGACTTGTCAACCAGATTGTGATCGTACGATTTCAGCTTAATCCTGATCTTTTG
>CAYRBS010000542.1:0-1429 GCA_964422335.1 uncultured Mariniphaga sp.
TCACTTCTTCATAGGTATCCCCTTTGGGCACGCTGCCAAAGTTGTCGAGGTGCGGCAGGTTGTAATTGCCCAGCATTCCAATCACCTCCTCGTTAACCGGATAACCTTCTTCTTTATAAAACGCAGCCACTTTGGGATTGGACAGGTCAATGGCGTTAGCGGGAATTTTGTATTCTTCGGCCACTTTCAGGAATACCTTCAAAAACTCCGGTGAACCATACAAGGTTCCCATGTGTGTATCGATGTGAGTGGGATTGTAACCCAGCGCGAGCATTTTGTCTATTTGCGCCCTGATTTCCGTTTCCACCTCCTTCGGAGGGGCATGTTTTACCACCTCCCGTACGCGGCGCCACATTTTTCCATCGGGGTCCAGCAAACCGGGAACTTTTTCTGCTTCGGTAAGCGGCGGCCAGCGCCAGGTTTTCCATTCACTGGTAAGGGTAAGATGTACGCCCACATCGGCATTCGGTTGGGTATTTGCCCATTCCACAAACTCATCGGCATTGGGACAAGGCATCATCACCGCGCCCGAAAGGATGTAGTCATTTTCAATGTAATACTTTCCGGCATCATTCGCCTCCTGACACATTCCCAGATCATCCATGTGCAAAAGCAGTACTTTCTTCCCTTTTGGGTATCCCAGCTTTTCCGCGTTGGTTTCGCCTTCGCTACGTTCTTTTAACCATGATGGCAAAAACGAAACATGTTTAATGGATTTCCCATCGGCTGTATGGTGTGAATAGGTGACATGCACCCGGCCATCTTTGGTTTGAATGGCAGTCGGATAGGAAAAACTCCCCTCCCCCTTGGGTTCATATTCCAGGTAGCGCCTCCATTTCCAGGTGGACCCTTCGTCGTCGGAAAGCAAAACAACGAGGCGGTTCCTGCCATCTTCCAAATCATTGCAGACCATCATCCAGTTCCCGTCTTCCAGGGAAACCGCTTCCACACTGGAGCCCGGATTGGGGATGTCCGTTTTTTGGGAAACACTCCAGGTATATCCGTTGTCGTCTGAACTGCTGAAAATTACCCGCTGCGGGGCATCGCCGTTATCGCGCATGTACGCCACAACGGTTCCGTCCTCTTTTTGCAGCAGTGCCGGTTGGATATTCCCGCGCCCCACAATGGGCAGGCTGGGTTTCCAGGTGTCGCCGTCATCGTCGGAAATGGCCACCAGTGAAACATTGTATCCATCAGAATAGAGTGGCAACAGCATTCTGCCTTCAGGCAAAACCAGCGGCTGAATGCGGCCCATCCAGCCCACTTCCCGCTTCACCGGGTTGTTGGCGGCTTCCACAATCATGCGCTCGTATTGAGGTGCATATTCGGCCCACGCCAGGCCCGGCGGGTCCATTTCACGAAAACCATTTTCCAGGGCTTCGGCAAATTCTTCTCCCGGTTTCAGCAAAATCACATCCTGCCAGTCCCA
>CAYRBS010000543.1:0-1426 GCA_964422335.1 uncultured Mariniphaga sp.
TCGCTGAGCTCACTTTCGTTGTTCAGCCGGTCGAGCACCGAAACACGCACTTCGTATTTTTTTCGTTTCCGGTTGATGCGCCTGAACCTGAATTTGGTTTGGTCTGCTCCCAGTATCGCATGAATAAATGCCGGATCTCCCGGATTCATTGGCTGGCCTTGCTCGTTCAGGTAGAGGATGAATTGTTTGGGTTTATCCGTTTCGTTTGCCGGGGTTTCGGTTTTCCATTTCACCCTTTTCCCCCATTTACTGATTTTGGTTACTGCCCGGGGGGGATGATCATCGAGCCACGGCATCGGTGGTGTTAACGCCGGATATTTGTAGAGGTCAAGAATCAGGCTGTCCTGAAATCCCTGCAAATTCCGGCTGAAATGTTTGCTGCTGTAAAATGCAGAACCGGAAATACCGGGAATTTTCCTGAGCAATTTTATTTGCCGGGGGAGTTCACCGGGCATTGTCCATTCTTTTGTAGCGGAGGAAACGTCACTTTTATAAACTCCATGGCCAATATACATTCCCCTTTCGTAAGTGTGGTTTTTCCACCAGCAGGCAAGTTTTTCAAAATCGGCCAGCGGATGGCCTATCTGCCAGTAGAGTTGGGGCAGTGTATAATCAATCCAGCCGTTTTTTTGCCATTTAATGATGTTGGCATATAGGTGATCATAGTTGGTGGCTCCGGCCTGCGAATCGGAACCCCGCGGGTCGTCCGACTTGTTGCGCCATACCCCAAACGGACTGATGCCAAATTTAACCCAGGGTTTGGTATTTTTAATCGTATCGTTCAGCATTTTTATAATGATGTCCACATTCTCACGTCGCCAGTCGGCTTTGTTTTCGGGGAAGAAACCCCGGTTGTAAGCAGCAAACGAAGCGGTGTCCGGAAATTCTTCCGGCAACGGGTAGGGATAAAAATAATCGTCGAAATGAATGGCATCCACATCGTACCGCGAAACAATGTCTTTTACAACGTCAGCAACAAACCGGCGGGTTTCGGGCAATCCGGGGTCGAAATAAAGGCTGTTGCCGTATTTCAGAATCCACTCGGGGTTTTTAAACGCAATATGGTTCCCGGCCAGTGGTTGTTGATGGTCCAGCGCCACCCGGAAAGGATTCAGCCAGGCATGCAATTCCATTCCCCGTTTGTGGCATTCATTGATCCAAAATTGCAGCGGATCGTAAAACGGTTCCGGTGCTTTCCCGGGAATTCCGGTTAGGTACCTCGACCACGGTTCCAGTGCTGACGGATAAAATGCATCGGCAGCCGGCCGCACCTGAAGAATGACGGTGTTCATTCCCAACTGCCGGTGCATGTCTAAAATACCGGTGATTTCCTGCTGCTGTTGTTCTGTGGTAAGTCCCGGTTTTGATGGCCAGTCGATATTGGCCACAGTAGCTACCCACACCGCACGGAATTCGAATTTTGGAT
>CAYRBS010000544.1:0-1424 GCA_964422335.1 uncultured Mariniphaga sp.
CGGGCATAATATTTATACCAAAGAACCCCCATCAGCGTAATGGCGGCAGTAAAAAGGATAGCCATCCAGCCCATGTAGGCAATTAAAATGACTGAGATAATAATACCGGCCACCTGCATATAAGGGTAGAACGGCGATTGATAACCGGGGTCGTAAGCTTCAATTTTGCTCCTGCGGAAAACGATGACCGAAAAATTGATAAACATGAAAATGAGGAGCTGGAAAGTACTGGCCAGTTTGGCAATACCTTCTTCCGACAGGGCCAGGATGAAAAAAAGGATGAACCCCGTAGTGAGCAGGATAGAAGATATGGGCGTTCCTTTGGGGCCCACTCTTGAAAAAACCGGAGGAAATAGATTGTCGCGGCCCATGGCAAAGGGATAGCGCGATGATGACAGCAACCCGGCGTTTCCGGTGGAAGCAAAAGCAGCCATGGCAGCGCCTGCCATAAGGTAAGCGCCAAGATTCCCCGGCATCCAGGTAAACAGTTTTTTTACAGCTGTGGCGGCAGGCGCCAGGTCGTTGGCAAATTCAGCCGGTTCAATAATCGATACCATAATAAACACCCCCAGGAAATAAACGAGGCCCGTAACCAAAAGTGAGAGAATCATTCCCAGCGGAATATTGCGCTCGGGGTTTTTTATCTCTTCGGCCACACTCGCAATTTTGGTTAACCCGAGGTACGAAACAAAAACAAATCCGGCAGTTACAATCAGCCCTTCAAAACCGTCGGTGAAAAAGGGCCGGAAGTGATCGTTGGACTGGGGATGGTCGATTTTGTCAGTGAAAAATATATTGTAAAGCCCGTCGATGATAAATGTTCCCAGCACAACCAACAGAAAGGTTACAAAGAATTTTTGAAGCCCCGTTGATTTTTTGGCGCCAAAGATGTTCAGCGCCATAAAAAACAAGGTAGCCATTATGGCGATGGATTTTACAGGTACTTCCCAAAAAATGGCCGCGTACGCCCCGATACCGATGATGGCAAAAGCAGATTTTAACATCAGGGCAAAGTAGGTTCCCAGGCCCCCAATGGTTCCCATCAGCGGGCCCAGGCTGCGGTCGAGAAAAAAGTAAGCACCTCCCGCACGCGGTAAGGCTGTGGAAATTTCGGCAATGCTGAACATGGCAGGCAAAATGAGTAACCCCGAAACAAGGTAGGCCAGGAAAACGGAAGGGCCTGTGTATTGTGAGGCCAACCCGGGCAGCAGGAAAAACCCCGAACTGAACATCGCCCCGGTACTGATTGCAAAAACATCATAAAGCCCGAGTTCCTTATTTAACCGATTTTTTTTCGCCATACCTTTAATCACTGTTTTTTTCAATGTTCAGTTGTACTGGTTAAGCGGTTAATTGTAGTCCATAAATATAGACTTTTCAATTTAAAAAATGCAACCAAAAACAACAATCCGCTATTTCCGTTT
>CAYRBS010000545.1:0-1418 GCA_964422335.1 uncultured Mariniphaga sp.
GGAGATTATGTTACTGTTTCAATGGCTGGTGAAACCGATTATGCCTTACAACGAGTAAATTTGGTTACAGCATCAAATACTACCCGACCAAAAGTTGGGGATATGGAGATTGATGTTGCACGAAGCGATGAAACCGCCTATTTCCATGTAACTGTTGAACCGAAATCAAATGATTATACTGGTACTTTGGTTGCGCAACGTAAAAACGGAATGGATGATGATTGGGAGGAAGTCCCGGGATCTCCATTCTCCGGAGATCAACCGTTTATGGTACCAATTTCTGGGACTGATTTTGCAGCTGGAAAAGATACTATGTATTATACCTTTATAGCTTCGCAATCAGGTTATACAGATGAAATTTCTACAAGTGTAATTGTACGTGAACCTTATTTCTTCCTGAAAAAATCGGCTACTTTAAATCTTGGCGAAGGTTTAAATCTTCTCGTAAATGAGAAAGTTGAAGAAAATGATGCAGATGCAATGCTTTCTCTGACCAATGATCTTCTCCTTGCTGGCGGCTCCGAATGGTTAGAAGCTGGAAATACAATTGAATTTGTCCCTGCTAATTTAGAAATGTATGACCTAAACAATTCAAACGATGCTATTGCTGCATTTGAGGCCGGAGAGTCAGTTACAACTGCTGACCCTATTGCCGGTGAAGGTATTTACATTTTTAAAGCAGTAACCGGATCTAATCCTGAGGATGTTTATTATGGGATGTTGGCAGTAACCAATGTTGTTCCGAATTCTTCTGTAGCATTTGAATTCAGGATTGGCAATATGTATGCACATCTTGCGGTAATTGAATAACCTTATCGGAAAAAAGAGGGGGTCAAAAAAGTAACCTTTCAACAAGGTTGTCAAGTTGAGTGTAGTTGAAACATCAATATTTCAATACGAAAAATTGCTCGCAGAACTTTAATCGACAAGCAGTTTAACTTTTTGGACACCCTCTTTTTATATTCTTATTGCTAACTCTGATACTTAAAAAGAACTATCATGAAGAAAAAAAATCCTACTAAAACCCTTTTCATTATCTTAATAGTGTTTTTCTGGACAATCCATGTTGTTGCTCAAAACGAACCAACTGCAAAAGTTGATTTTTTTAATGCCCCGGTACTGTTTAAAGAAAAAGGGCAAGCTTTCCAACAGATTGTAGCAACCTTCGAGGCAGAAGAGAGGGGAAATATACTATTTTCAAAAGGTAGCGAAGAATTATTAAAAGACAGCCTGATAAAAGGGAATAACCGTTTCCTCCTCACTGTGCCGGCAGTTAAACAAAATGAAAAAATTACCATTTCAGCCAGGATAAACGAGCTACCTGCAAAAGAGTACACTGTAACACTCGTTCCTCCCAAAGAATGGGAAATATTTATTGTACAGCACTCCCACACCGATATCGGGTACACACGGCCCCA
>CAYRBS010000546.1:0-1416 GCA_964422335.1 uncultured Mariniphaga sp.
ATTGGAGGCATTTCCCGCGAATTCTACCAAAACATAAAAAATTACTATAACGAACCGGACAACTGGAAATGGCAAAGCAAAACCGAATACCGCGACGGCGGTCAAACCCGCACATCCGAAGGGGAAGATGCCATGTGGACATTCGAGCCCTCGGCGGCCCTGAAAGTGTATGAAACAATGATGGCCGGAGAAAATATCGACCTCGTTTATAATCAGCGGCTCAACCGGAAATCCGGAGTGAAAATGCAACGGGAAAAGATTGTTGAGATAGAAATGGAGAGCGGAAAATCCTACCGTGGAAAAATGTTCATCGACGCCACTTACGAAGGGGATTTAATGGCATCAGCCGGAGTCAGCTACACCGTTGGCCGCGAGGCAAACAAAGAATACGGGGAAACGCTGAATGGCGTGCAGGCCAACGACATCGGAATGACACTGCGGAGAACCGTCTCCCTGAATGGTTATCACCACAATTTTATCGATGGCGTTGATCCCTACATCGAAAAAGGCGATCCATCGAGCGGATTGCTGCCGTTTATTACCGAAGGCGGTCCCGGAATTGACGGGACAGGTGACCGGAAAATCCAGGCTTACTGTTTCCGGATGACGCTTACCGACCACCCCGAAAACCGCATCCCTTTTGAAAAACCGGAGGATTACAACGAACAGGAATATGAACTCCTGTTCCGGAATTATGAAGCTGCTGACGGCCCCATCGAAGAGATGTATCCGTATGGCGACCCGCTGGTTCCCTGGATCAACTCGGCCATGCCCAACCGCAAAACCGACACCAACAACCAAAAAGGATTCTCCACCGATTTTATCGGCCAGAATTACGATTACCCGGAAGCAGGTTATGCGGAGCGCGAAAAAATTGTGGAAAGGCACCGGAAATACCAGCAGGGCTTGATGTGGACGCTGGCTTATCATCCGCGCATTCCGGAAAAAGTAAGGGATGTGGTTTCAAAATGGGGAACCTGCAAAGATGAATACGAGCGGGAAGACGGCTGGCAACAACAGCTTTACATCCGGGAAGCCAGGCGCATGGTAAGCGACTTTGTGATGACACAGAAACACTGCGAAGGGTTTGAGGTGGCAGAAGATCCGGTAGGCCTTGCAGCCTATGGAATGGATTCGCACAACATCCAGCGGTACGTGGATGCCAACAGATACGTCCAAAACGAAGGAAACGTGGAGGCATCTGTGCCGGGGCCCTACCCAATCAGCTACCAATCTGTTATTCCCAAACAGGGAGAATGCAGCAACCTGCTGGTTCCGGTTTGTGTAAGCGCCACGCACATTGCATTCGGTTCCATCCGCATGGAGCCCGTTTTTATGGTTTTGGGACAATCGGCAGCCACCGCAGCAGCGCTCGCGATTGACAACGGAGAGGATGTTCATTCCCTGGATTACAAT
>CAYRBS010000547.1:0-1415 GCA_964422335.1 uncultured Mariniphaga sp.
GGCGGGAGAGGAGCAGTTTCTTTCGGTGATAACAAATGCTAACGGAGTTGAAAGTGTTGTGGATTTTAATTACCAGACCGATTTTGAAGTAAATGCAGGGAGCGTGGGACGTACTGCCAAAGCGCCATTGGTTTTTGTCGGTTACGGGTTTGAAAATGAAGACGAGAAATACGATGATTTGAAAAATATAGATTTAAATGGAAAAATTGCCGTAGTACTGGCCGGATTTCCCGGGCACAACGATTCCGCCTCGGTTGCATTTGAGAAATTTGCACCCACAGGCAGGTATGCCCAATATTACCTGGAACGCAATAAAAGCGAACGGCTCAGGAAAGCGGGTGCCATTGCCATTATCAGGGTGAATACAAACAATGATCCTACCATATCATGGGCTCAAAATCAGATTTATCCGGTGAAAGGAGACTATTTTGAAGCCGATGAACCTTTTCCAACCTATTATGATTACAGAATGACTTTGCCCGGCGATTCTTTGCCATCAGACCTTCCGTCTTTTACTGTTTCTACCCGGCTTGCCGGCGAATTGGTTTCAGGCACCGGGATCGACTTTTCTGCATTTGAAAAAGAGGCTGCTGAAAAAATGAAACCTGCCTCCCGTAATTTGGCAGGGAAACGGGTCTCATTTAAAACCACCGTTAATTCAAAAATTGTAAAAGCCCGGAATGTGTTGGGCATGATTGAAGGCGAGAAGAAGGATGAATTTATTGTGGTGGGCGGGCATTACGACCACGTAGGCAAATGGAACGGCTGGATATGGAATGGCGCGGACGATAACGCATCGGGTACGGTGGGCGTCATGACCATTGCCAAAGCATTTAAAGCCACCGGTAAAAAGCCGGAAAAATCCATCATTTTTGCAGCATGGTCGGGCGAAGAGAAGGGGCTCTGGGGTTCCAGGTATTTTGTGAATGAAGCCATGAAAGAAAACATGAACATAGTGCTGAACCTGAATTACGATATGATTGCCCGCGATGAAGAAGACGATTCACTCAAAAACAAAGCTTCCATGACCTATACCGGGGCAAATACGGGAATTGAAAAAATTACCCGGAAACATATCGAAGATTTTAATTTGAACCTCGATTTGTCGTACCGACCTTCCGAAAGGCCTTCCGGGGGAAGCGACCATGCACCCTTTGCACAGCAGGATATTCCCATATTTTATTTCATGGCGGCTATGCATCCCGATTATCACCTTCCTTCCGATGAACTAAGCAAAATCAACTGGGAGAAAATGACCAATATCATTAAGATTGGATTTCTGAATACCTGGAATTTTGCAAACAGCGATGAATACCTGAAACCGGAAGATACAGCCGGAAAAGAAAAATAATTGTTACCTTAACATGCAATTTTAAAGTAATAAACCTGCATCAAAATCTGCGAATATGGACAGA
>CAYRBS010000548.1:0-1413 GCA_964422335.1 uncultured Mariniphaga sp.
ATGAAAAGATCAACATTATTTGCAGCATTTTTTATGCTTGCACAACTGGCCTTTGCCGGTGGTTTATTAACCAACACCAACCAGAGCGCACAATTTATCCGCATGATGTCGCGAAATGCTTCCACCGGTATCGATGCGGTGTATTTTAATCCTGCCGGGTTAGTTAAGATGGAGGACGGATGGCATTTTGCCGTTTACAACCAGACCATTTTACAGTCGAAACCGGTTGAAAGCGAGTTTCCGTTATTTGAGAACGGTAGAAAAAAATACGACGGCGAAGTAACGGTCCCGGCTTTTCCAACTGCATTTGGTGTTTACAAAATGGACAGCTGGGCTTTCTCGTTGGGTTTCGGTCCCAATGGCGGCGGCGGCTCAGCAGTTTACGACAATGGATTGCCCTCTTTTGAAAAGCAAATTTCGGCCTTGCCGGCCTTGGTAAGTGATATGGGAGTCCCCACAACCGCTTACGATGTAGCAATTAATTTTAAAGGTTCCTCCGTTTTCTGGGGAATTCAGGCGGGGGCAGCCTATGAATTGAACGATTTCTTTGCCGTGTCTGCAGGGGTGCGTTACCTCCCGTCCGTGAATACTTACGAAGGCTCCATCAAGGATATCATGATAAATCCGCAGCATCCCCAAATTAATCCCGATGGAGAAATGATGCTTGCTACCGAATTTTTTGAGGCGGCAGCGCCACAATATACAAGCATGGTCGAAAACCGGGAAGTGGATACCAAACAGACAGGAGCCGGTTTTACCCCCATGGTTGGGGTAAATATATCTCCTGTTGAAGAACTGAATATTGCGCTGAAATACGAAATGCAGACCAATCTTGAATTGACAAACAATACAACCGTCGATGAAATGGGTTTGTTTCCTGACGGAGCTAAAACGCCTTCGCAGATTCCCGCCATCTTGGGAGTGGGCGTAGGATACGATGCCGGTTTGATTGAAGCGCAGATTTCGTATAATATGTATTTCGATAAAGCGGTTGAATGGGGAGTGAACAAAGGGGATGTGGCCGTTTGGCAAGATGTTGATCCCAGCCAGATCCGTAACCGGGAGATTGATCAGAACGGCATGGAGCTGGGACTTGGACTGCAATTCAATGTGGCCGACAATTTTGCTTTCAGCGTGGGCGGACTTGCAGGAAAAATGGGTGTTGCCGACAGCTATCAAAGCGATCTCGATTACAGCAACCCGTCGATTACCGCCGGAGCCGGGATTGAGTGGAAAATGACAGACGAGCTTATCCTGGATGCCGGTTTCTCGAATACTTTCTACGAAGATCAAACGGTAAGTCTTAGTTATCCGGGTGTGGGAGAGTATAGCGAAACCTATTCCAAATCAACCATGACTTTTGCCGTAGGGATTTCCTACAGTATCTTTTAATTTCGAACCCTTGGTTTATAA
>CAYRBS010000549.1:0-1413 GCA_964422335.1 uncultured Mariniphaga sp.
CGTTTAAAAAACTGGATAGCGGAGAATACGATTTGGAACAGTGGAACGACGCGTACTGGCAGCGGTTTGAATTTTTCCTGCAGGAAACTGCCAAAAGGGATATTATCGTGCAGATTGAAGTATGGGACCGGTTCGATTACACCCGCGTTAACTGGCCGCCGCATCCTTACAATCCGAAAAATAATGTCAATTACACCGAAGCAGAAGCAGGGCTGGATCCAGAATATCCCGATCACCCCGGACAAAACAAACAACCGTTTTTCTTTACCACACCTAACCAGCGGAACAACGGGGTTTTGCTGAAATTCCAGCAGCGGTTTGTGGATAAGATGCTTTCGTATTCGTTGAAACACAACCATATTCTTTACTGTATGGATAACGAAACTTCGGGTGAAGAAGAGTGGGGCGCCTACTGGGCCAGCTACATCCGCGAAAAAGCTGAAGTGGCAGGTATAAAAGTTTACCTCACGGAAATGTGGGATGCCTGGGACCTGAAATCGGAACAGCACAAACGTACGTTTGACCACCCCGAACTTTACGATTTCTGCGATATTTCACAGAATAATCATCAACGCGATCAGGCCCACTGGGATAATTTCCAATGGGTGAAAAATTATATTTCCAGCCATCCGCGGCCCATAAACACGGTAAAAACTTACGGGGCCGACGGGGGCACCCACGGCAACACCAACAGCGGAATTGACGGGTGGTGGCGGCATGTGATTGGCGGAACAGCTTCCGCACGTTTTCACCGGCCACCTTCAGGTTTGGGGCTCTCCAAACTTTCGATGAACACCGTGAAAGCAGCTCGTGAAATTGAGTCAATCGCAAAGTTCTGGGACTTAAATCCGGATAATGATTTGCTTTCAGAAAGAGAGGAGAATGAAGCTTACCTTGCAGCAAAACCGGGAGAAAATTATGTCATCTTTTTCCCGGATGAAGGCGAAGTGGGATTGAACCTTGAAGATTATCCATCCGCGTTTAAGGTGAAATGGATGAATGTACGAACCGGCGAATGGTACAGCGAAAAAGAGGTAAAAGGCGGTGGAATTGTAAATCTGAAAACACCCGGTGGAAATGAATGGGTGGCAGTGGTGATCCGTCCAGCGGTTTGATCCGTCCAGCGGCTATGGTCCGCTTGACGGATAAGTGTAACGGGTTTTGAGAGTTTTACCCGCCGAGCCGCGCGGAGCGGCTGTGCAGGTGGGGAACCGTCCAGCGGCTATGGTCCGCTTGACGGGTAAGTTGGGATGCATAGTTGCCTTTTTTACCCGCCGAGCGGACTGTAGCGACCTGCTTTTATCCGCCGAGCCGCTTGGAGCGGCTTGGCGGGGGAAAAAAACAATTATCTTTAAAATAAAAAATGTATTTCGAACCTGATGCAGTCTATCACATTTACAATCGATCCAATGA
>CAYRBS010000550.1:0-1407 GCA_964422335.1 uncultured Mariniphaga sp.
CAATTCACTCAAAATGCCCCCCAACCTGCTCAACCCAATAATTTTTCCCAAAAATAGTTGGGAGGATTGCATTCTTTAAAACCTGCTTTCAGGTACAGGTTTTGAGCTATGTGGTTATCGTGGCGTACTTCGAGGTTTATCCGGCAAAAGCCTTTTTCTATTGCATACCTTTCTATTTGGCTTAACATGAACAATCCGGCGCCCTGTTTTCGGAAATTGGGTGAAACAATAAAATCATGAATGTTTAAAAGCGGTTTGGCCTGCCATGTTGAAAAATTACGGTTACAATTGGCAAGGGCAACAAATTCATTTTCTATACAAACAAAAAAGCCCAGGTAGGCCGGATGGTTTTTTAAGCCTTCAATAATTTTTGCCCCCAAACCGGCCGGCATTGGCTTCCCGGTGCCCATTTCATCTTTCATGTAATCATTCAGCAGCTTTACCAGGTTGACACAATGGATTTCATTATCCAGGTCAATTTCAATAAATTTTTTCGGTTTCATTCTTATTATAATTGGCTTCAAAAACCTTCAATATTAAAACTTTTCATCCGCACATCCAACCCCATTTCGGTATATTATAAAGGAAGGTCCATATTAGAACTTAAAAATATTATCGTTTTTTATTGTCCACAATTCTTTTCAAAAGTGTATTTTCGTTTTATAAACCAAAAGGAAGCAGCGTGTCAAAAAATCTGGTTATTATTCCCACCTACAATGAAAAAGAGAATGTTGAGAAGATGATCCGGAAGGTTTTTTCTCTCTCAACGCCTTTTCATCTTTTAATTGTTGAAGACAATTCCCCCGACGGGACGGGAGAAATTGTAAAATCGCTCCAAAAGGAGTTCCCCGGGCAGCTCCACATTCTTGAACGGACGGGTAAACTGGGACTGGGAACTGCTTACATTGCAGGTTTCAACTGGGCACTCGGGAATGGATATGAATTCATTTTTGAAATGGATTGTGATTTTTCGCACAATCCCGATGATTTGGAAAAACTCTATTCAGCAATTATGGATGGGGCCGATGTTGCTATTGGTTCGCGTTACATTTCAGGCATTAATGTAATTAACTGGCCGCTGGGGCGGGTGCTGATGTCGTATTTTGCATCGATGTATGTTCGGATTGTTACCGGAATGAATATAATGGATACTACAGCCGGGTTCATCTGCTACAGGAGAAAAGTACTGGATACCATTGACTTAAACAACATAAAACTAAAAGGATATGGATTTCAGATAGAGATGAAATTTAAAGCACACAAATTTGGATTTAAAATAAAGGAAGTACCCATAGTATTTACTGACCGGAAGGAGGGAACCTCAAAAATGAGCGGTGGTATTTTCAACGAAGCTTTGTGGGGGGTTATGAAAATGAAGTTTATGAGCTGGTTCAGGGAATATAAACA
>CAYRBS010000551.1:0-1405 GCA_964422335.1 uncultured Mariniphaga sp.
CTGAGAATTTAATTTTATTCTGAAGAAATATGAATCTTGATATCTTAAATTTTATCATAATTTTTTCTTTTTATTTTTTCAGCAAATATAATATTTCACTGTTGTTATTTTTTTGAAGAGTATGTTTTTAATTGAAGGATTTAACCCATTTTTCAGAAATTATTGAAGAAAAGTGGGGGTAACCGACAGCATAATATATCCCCAGTGCTGGCCAACCGTATGGTCACCGCCTTTGAGCAGTTCCATGCTTTCCCCTGCAAACATTATGGACCAGCCTGCACTGATGGTCGCCATGGGTTGGACCGCCCATGAAATGCCCAAATCCAGTTCGGTGCCCAGGTAGTTTTTGGCATTTTCCGAAATTTTTCCTGCCGATGCAAAATAGTGCAGGTGACCGTCGAACCCGAATTTGTCTTTTCGGTATGCATATTTCACATAAACATCGTTCAGGCCAACTGAATTGATATGGTTCCCCACATAGAAATAATCCATAAAACCGTTGAACTTGTGGTTGGTGCCGTAAAACGGAGTGAAAGCATACACTTTATCGGTTTTGTCATAGTTGTTTCCGGAAAGGTGTTCGAATCCTGCTGAAATACCATTTTTCAGACCAGCTTCCAGCAGGAAATTCACAGCGCTGATATTGTCGCCTGATTCGTGTTTACCTGTCTGGTAATACAGGTTGGTAGCCAGTGAAACATTTTCCAGGGCATGGGTTAATCGTCCGCCAACGGTTTGACTGTAGCGGTTCACCTGGTTTTGTGCCGATTCGTAAACCGGCACCCCATTGTTCAGGAACAGCAGGCTCAAAACGGAACTTTCCCAGGATTTATTGAACCAGGCAAACTGCAGGTCTTTGTAGGCATCGGGGCCATTATAAAAATTATTGGTGATGTCGGAATTTTCGTTGTGGGCAATTCCGAGGTGCAATTTCACCTCCTTTTCAAATTTAAACAGGGCCAGGTCGTGCGAGCGTGCCTGATGCGCCCAGCCTACATTTCCAAAAATGCGGTGGTCATCGTAAACCAGCTCCTGCCGGCCTGCTTTCAGCGAAAAATTTTCAGCAAGCTGCACCTCTGCCCATGCTTCATGCACCGAAGTGGCGTAATCTTCGTTGGCAACCAATTGAGGCTGGCTGCCCCAGTACCGGACATCCTGCAGTACCAGTTTTACATTGAGCGTCTCCGTGTTGTACAATGCGTTTAGCCGGGTGCGTTGAGCGGTGGCAGTTGACAGTTCCTGTCCTTCGGAAGCCAGTGATTTGTACCCCCGGCTGAACTCCGTCCGGGGCCTGAATTCGCCTGAGAGCACAAATTGGGCCCGGGCCTCCGAAAGGGAAAATAGCATTCCTGCCAAAAAGAGAAAAACAGGGTATCGTTTCATTTTGCCAGTCGGTTAAATGATT
>CAYRBS010000552.1:0-1403 GCA_964422335.1 uncultured Mariniphaga sp.
TTTTAAGCTCCCCTTGTGGGATGCGGCTTAATGTCTGTCAGTTCTTCAATTTTTACCGGACGATTCTCCTCGATTGATTTACGGGCAGCAATACCAATCAGGCACGACATAGCACCATCGCGTGTACCGGCCGAGTGTTTGTATGGATCGGCCATATCCGGATCGCGGAATATTTTGTCCTGAAGGCGCGAGTCTCCGCCCCCGTGTCCACCTCTTGCCGCTTCAACTTTAAGTATTTCATGGTCGCTGTCGAAATTTTTCATCAGGAATATTTCATCGTAGCGTACTTCTTCGGCATCGCCCTGATCCATTTCAGCAGCGTGGAGTTCGGCCTGGTTTATTTTCTCCTGCCTGCGCCAGGGAATGTCTTCCCACGATTCAATCCGGCCGTCTTTCCCGTTAAAGGCAATCCGCCAGCCTTCGTATGGAGAATAAGTGGTGAGTGAATAATTTACAACCACATTGTTGGCATATTTTACCTGTACCGACATTTTATCGTAAATATCGATTTCTTCGCGCCACAGGCAATTGTCGCGGATGTAACCATCGTATTTTTCGTTTTTTACGTACAAATTCATGTCGTGCTGGCTTTTGGTAATATCCCAGTAGAAATCGCACTCGTCGGTGTAGGCACAATTGCGGCAATTGGCGCCCCTGAAATTGTTGTTTTTCCCGTAGTGTTCCAGATCGCCGTAGGCAGTAACTTCCACCGGGTCAGAATCTATGAACCAGTTGAGCAGGTCGAAATGGTGAGTTGATTTGTGCACCAGCAGGGTGCCGCCTTTGTCGCGTTCGCCATGCCAGCGCCTGAAGTAGGATGCTCCGTGATAAATATTCAGGTACCAGCTAAAATCAACGGATACAATTTCGCCCACTGGTTTTTTGGCCAGTTGCTCTTTAATGGCTGAAAACAGTGTGCCATACCGGTAGTTAAAACCAACCGTACATTTTTTGCCTGTCTTTTTTTCGGCGTCCAGGATGGCCTGGCATTTCACTTCGTCGGTGGTCATGGGTTTTTCTGAAAGCACATCGGCACCAAGCTCCATCGCTTTAATGATAAATTCGTGATGGGTAGAATCCATGGTGGTAACAATCACCAGTTCCGGCTCGGTTTTAGCCATCATTTCCTCAAAATCCGCGAAAACCGGGCAGCTGACTTTCATGTGGCTTTTGGCCAGTTCAAGCCTCCCGGGATTAATGTCGCACAGCCCGACAAATTCTACAATGTCACTGTAATTATCGACCACCCGTTTGCCCCAGAAGCCAATGCCCCTGACACCGGTGCCCACCATAGCCACTCTTTTCTTCTTTTGGCCGGCAACTGCTGCACCCACCGGACTGGAAAGTACGGAAGCACCCGCAGTAGCTCCTGCTGTTGTTGTTAAAAAATCTCTTCGTTTCAT
>CAYRBS010000553.1:0-1403 GCA_964422335.1 uncultured Mariniphaga sp.
CATAAAAGTCGATTCAAGCAACTCAATATAATTTTTTACAGTTACATTACTCACATCCAACGACCGGCCCAACATGGAATAATTTATAACCTGTCCGTTCAGGTGTGCCAGCATTTGCCATAAATTCCGCATTGTTTTTGTTGAAAAGCCAGCCCATTGAAGCAAGTCCCGTTCAAGAAAAGTTGTGGTAAAGTCCTGTCTCCATTCAAATGAATTGTTTATGTCATCGTTCAGAAGACTTCTCGGAAAGCCTCCTTTCACAAGGTATTCTTCAAGCGGAAATTCTGTTTCTATTTCATCCAGGGTAAAAGGATTTAGTGTTTTGTAGCTGATTCTGCCTGCCAGGCTTTCAGAGCTTTGTCTGAGCAAATCCCGGGAAGCGGAGCCCAAAATCAGAAACGAACCATTGCGACCCCATTCGTCAGACAGGCTTCTGATAAGGGGAAAAAGTTCTGGTTTGCGCTGAACTTCATCCAGACAAATTAGTTTGTCCTTTTGGGAGGTGAAAAACCACTCGGGATCTTCAAGTTTTTGCAAATCGGAAGGTTTCTCCAGGTCGAGATAAATGCTGTCGAATTCTTTTAAAAGTTGTTTGGTAAGTGTTGATTTTCCACTCTGTCGTGGACCAATAATTGCAGTGACCGGATTCTGGTTCAGACTGTTTTTAATATCTTCTTCAAGAAACCTTTTAATGTACATCTTCAAAAAATTTTACCATGCAAATTTAAATAATTATTTTAAATTTACTTGGTAAAATTTGAAAAAAATGTAAAAATAAAATTTGTTTTGCGGATGTAAATCTTTATCGGAAACAATTACTTTTTTAAACATCCACCGAATCGTACACCACCACTTTCTCCCATAAATGGGAATTCTCCTCCACAAATTTGGTATGGATGGGATGCACCTGGTAGGTGTCCTGTCCTGCCTGGTCGTCGAACATGGCCATGTACGAAACCGAATAGGAGTGGTCAACTACATCGCGGCTTTCTGTTCCTGCCGGGAAGCCGATGTGACTCACTTTTATGGTTTCCACTTTAAGTAGTTCATTCAATGCATTTACCAGTTGTTTTTTGTGGGCTTCATTATCCGGTTCTTTCAGCCAGAAAAACACATGGTGTACCAGAGCGCCGGTTAGTTTAACTTCACCTGCCCTTGCATTTTTTGTGAAAGGCAAAAAACCGGCAGCTAATGCCCCGGCACTCAGTTTTTTTAAAAATGATCGTCTGTTTTTCATTACGAAAGCTTTTTTACAAATTTATACAATTCCGACAGATTCTCCAACAGCGGCTCCAGCAAGTCCAGTTTGAGCATATTGGCGCCATCTGACTTTGCTTCTGCAGGATGGGGGTGCGTTTCAATAAAAATACCGTCGGCGCCAACAGCGATTCCGGCGCGGGCAA
>CAYRBS010000554.1:0-1397 GCA_964422335.1 uncultured Mariniphaga sp.
AGGTAGTTTAAAATTTGTGCAATTCTGTTTTTAGGTTGCACAAATTTTTTTTGTTATTACTGTAATGAATTTAGTTGCAATTCCTTGAGATATCGAATGAAGCTCATCGGAGCGAGTCCCCCTTTGGTTGATATTTTTTTCTTGGAAACGGATGTTTAATACCAAAGGGGGATTTCAGGGGGATTCAAAATTTTTAAAAAAATAGTTCTAAATCCCCCTTTGTTCCCCCTTTAATTGGTAAAAATCAATTTTCAATGGCAACAAACGCAATTAAAGGGGGACAAGCTACGAACAACGACACTGCCTTGGCTGGCAACATTTTAACTTGTCGTTAGAATATTGATTATATCGCAATTTGCAATTATGAAACTGCTGAGGGGCCACTGGAAAAGTTGTCAGACTAAATAAAATAAACAGCAATTGCTGACAGGAAAATTAAGATTTTGAATCAGGCAATTGTCAATATTATAAAAGGCAAGAAACCAGAGGGTTCAAATGTTTATATCCAGATAATTCGAAAATTTTAAGTTATTAAAAAAACGCCTGATTCAATAAGATTTCGCATTTCGCCAAATAAAAAACCATGGCAGGAATTCATTCATTAAAAAACAACCTGAAAATACCTTCCGGCACCTGGGATTCCCGGAGGTTCATCTTCATTTGTGTGATTGTTACCACGTCATTCTTCAACGCTTTCTCTCAGGAGTATTTTCAGCAGGAAGTCAATTATAAAATAAATGTTTCGCTCAACGATACGCTCCATCAACTACATGCATTCGAAAAAATGGAGTACATCAACCATTCTCCCGATACGCTTCATTTTATCTGGTTCCATCTGTGGCCCAATGCCTACTCCAACAACAGCACGCAATTAGCCAAACAGGTATTCCGGGCGAACGGGAAGTCAAAGCTATTCGATGATCCGGAATTGAGCGGGTTAATCGATTCACTAAACTTTAAAGTAAACGGCAGGCAGGTTCAATGGAACTTAATGCCCGGCCAGCCCGACATTTGCCGGATTGACCTGAACGAACCCCTGAAATCCGGCGACACAATTGATATCACTACACCCTTCCGGGTAAAAATTCCCAAAGGGGTAACATCCAGGTTAGGCCATATTGGCGAATCCTATCAAATTTCGCAGTGGTATCCCAAACCGGCAGTTTATGACCAGGATGGCTGGCATCCGATGCCTTATCTAGATCAGGGTGAATTTTATGCTGAATTTGGAAGATTCGATGTAAACATCACACTGCCCGAAAATTACATTGTGGGAGCAACCGGAAACCTGCAAAATCAGCGTGAAATTGAAAAGCTTGAAAAACTTGCCGCCGATACCTCGTGGATAAATGAATCGTACTATGGAAAAGTCCCTTTCCCGACTTCATCAAAACAGA
>CAYRBS010000555.1:0-1387 GCA_964422335.1 uncultured Mariniphaga sp.
CCCGTAGCAGGATTGATCCAGCGAACGGTCCAGGTTCCGGGGGATAACCCGAGGTGAAAACTTCCCCCACCGGAAGCGCCTGCCAGTTGGATCACACATATATTATTTTCACCGGTCAGCACATTTGCCCCAACACCTTCAGGCATTTTCCGGATAATACCAGGATCGGGAACCATTTCCCAGAAAGGAACTTCGGCAATAAATCTGCCCAGCCTTCCTACCGCCCCATGCTGAAAAGTACGGACCGATTCGGGGTGGTCTGCTGCAAGACGATGAAACCGGGCAGTGGCCGCCCCACTCACAAACCGGCCCCAAAGCACCAAATCGCCCCCTTTGGAATCGCGCGAATAGTCTTTTGAAACAACCAGCGGGCGAACGGTTCCGGCTTCTGCCATTTTTTGTCGGTACATAAATATCCGCTCACCACCCCCAATCGCTTGCTGCTGGGGATCACCAAATTCATGGCCCGAAACACCCTGTGCAATATCTACGAAATCGTACAACGGATCGGTCGCTAAAGTCAACGGACTGAACGCGTGTTCGCACTCGCCGCCCCCGTCTTTCCGGTTGGTAGAAGGCATTTCGCCAATCATAAACCCGGCAGGCAGCCGCTCACGCAGGTATTCTGCCCAAAACCGGCTCCAGTCCAGATGCGCGCGGCTCTCGTTTGAAATATTCAGGATAACATTCGGATAACCGGCTGCAATTGAAAGCAATTGATCGGCATATCGTTTTTGCAAATTCAGCACCTGAACGATGTTATCGAGCGAAGGAATGGTACGGTAGAAAGGCGCATTGCATTCACTGGTTTCAGCAGGGAAAGTGCTTTCGTCATAATTCACATTGTTTTTGGGATTGAACGGGTGGGCATTCCAGCCATTCCCTTCGCCCGGATCGTAGGCTCCGCCGGGTCCGCGTGTCACCGACCAATCGTCCCATAACTCCAGCGAAACCACAAAACGGTGCCGGAGAGCGGCATCCAGGTAGGCACGCAGCCGTTTTTCCCATGCCGGCTCAATGCGTTCCAGATCATATCTTCCGTCATCGAGCTGCACCCAGGGCTGAAGAACTTCCTCTACCTCCCCGTCGTGCAGGTGATTCATGGGATCGTAGGGAAGGCAACGGACAAAACCGCAAACATGTGGACTTCCTATGGAGTCCATCACGTTAGCCAGTCGCTCAAACTGTTCATTAAAATTAACAGTGCCGGGTCGGCTGATGGGTGTCCAGCTGTGATAACCGGTAGCACCGAGCGGAAAAACCGGCGTATCGCCCCATGCCAGGTAATGCGGATTATCAGGCCACGGTTGAATATTCCCATCCGCAGATGAATCGGGTTGGCCATTGGCTCCGGCCACGATTAAGCTCAGAAAAAATAAAATAGCTG
>CAYRBS010000556.1:0-1381 GCA_964422335.1 uncultured Mariniphaga sp.
CCAAAATATAATGTGTTCTCAATCTGTATGTTAAAATGCTTCCCATTCTCTAAGGGAGGTAAATCTAAATGACTTCCTATTCCTAATCCGACTTTTAATCTCTTCGTATAAAAGTAATTAAGGCCAATATTAAATCCTTGGTAATATCCGTATCCAATTTTTGTCTCAAATTTGCTTATTTTCTCTTGTCCGTAGGCTGAACATGAAAATAGGATAACAATAAATAAGTATAGCTCAATTTGTTTTCTCATTTTGGGTCAATTTATTTTTTAATCTGATGATGTATAATAATTCGTTATGGTTGTTCCCATATAATTTGCCCTAACTTATTTATCTGTTCACATTTTCCGAATCTATCGAACAATGTTTGTTCGATAGATTCAGGTTTATGTTTCTTATAAATCAAAATCATTAAAAGGGTTTTTTATATTTTTCAAGCTTTTCATGCTTACATGGGTGTAAATTTCTGTCGTTCGCGACGATTTGTGTCCCAGCAACTCTTGTATATAGCGTAAATCAGTTCCACTTTCAAGTAAATGGGTTGCAATGCTGTGTCTTAAACAATGAATGGTAAAATTATTATTTTTTTGAACCCCGTTCATGTATTTTTCAAAAATATTTTGCAGGCTGGTTGCCGAATAAGGTCTGCCTTTCACGGTACTTTCAATCAGCCAGGTTTGTGGCTGCTTTTGCCTGATGTAATCAGCCATCATTTTTTCCAGTTTCTCTGGCAAGGGCAATACCCGGTCTTTTTTCCCTTTTGAATTATAAACAGTTACTGTTTTCCGGTGAAAATCAATAGCCGTAAGTTTTAAATTTAATAACTCGCTTCTGCGTAATCCCAATCCATAAATTGTACTAAGCGCCAGCTTATGCTTGGGATTTGAAATGGTGGCCAGCATTTCTTTTACTATTTCCAGGGGAATTACTTTTGGCAATGGCCTGCTTTTTCTGGGGCGCTCAATGCTTTCAATTTCAATTTTCCTGTTCGAATTCCAGGTATAAAACTTTTTCAGCGCGCTTATGGTCTGATTTTGAAAAGTGGCGCTCAAATTGTTTTTCAGAATAAACTCGCTGTTGAATGATGTGATATGCTGTGTTGTGATATGCTCCGGTTGGACGTCTGAATAATAACCGAAAAAAATTTCGAGCTGATGGGTGTAGGTTTTTACCGTATTATCACCATACCGACCCTGCTCTAACCACTTTTTAAAATCATCGATTTTTTCCCGGGTTTCTGGTAAAATACGCCTTTTCATCGAGGCCGGACTGTATTTTTTTTCTGCACTTTTTGGGGGTTGCTGTGAATTTTTATGCTTCACCGCCGAATAGTCAATCCACGCCACCGGTTTCATGGCGGTGAAAAATTCGCCCAAAACAA
>CAYRBS010000557.1:0-1376 GCA_964422335.1 uncultured Mariniphaga sp.
AAGCACATCAAGGTACTTCTGTTCGAAAGGCAACTGCTCCCCTGTTGCCTTTATGTGGTAATTACCGGTGGCCCTTGAACGAATCATTGCGACATCGCCAACAATCTTTATCTGCTCTTGCTCATAATTGTCAGCCAGCAGCTGAGCATTCTTTTGAAAGTTGTCAAACCAGATGCCGATTTGTTCGCGGCCAAGTAATGGGGTGCGATTCGGAAGATACATCGCAGCATCGTCAAGAAACAATCCCGTATAGGCAATCTTATCCCCATTTGTCGCAGCCTCTGCAAGCTTGTTAAAAAAAACCTCAAGCTGCTGCTCACGTGAATCTTGCCCATAAATCAAAACAGGCATATTCAGCAGCATGATAAGTATAGCGATTAAATTACTTGTTCTTTTAAAGCCCTTCTGATCTTCTTCTAACCTGAGTTTTTTAATCCGGTCGTACATAGTTTCAATTATTATTTTCATCGTAATTCCCCTTATTATCAATTTTTACCGCTCATTCATCATTTCCTTTGCCTTCTCAGCTTTATCTAAACTCCATTCAGAATTTAATGCATGTGCTTTCATATAGCTTTCATAAGCCTTTTCATATTCCTGGCTTTGCATATAATAATCTCCTTTTGAATCATAGGGATTAGGATGATGTGGCTCCAGCCCGATGTATTTATCAAATGCTTTTTCAGCTTTTTTCATTTGCCCGTCACGTAAATAGGTATAGCCCAGCAAATTGTAAAAAGGAGCTGGATTATCCGTCACTTTTAATCCTTTTCTATAAGTTTTGGCAGCTTCTTTATAATCTTTATTCCTGTTCTGAAATGTTGCGAGTATGTAATATGAATTTTTATCTTCCGGATACATTTCAACCAGTTTTTTTCCAGTATCTGTTAGATTAGCAGTCTGGTCTTTTTTTAGGTTGATTAATGCATCTTTTAAAAGCTGTTCGGCATTGTTTAAATCTTTGTCCACAGTAATGGCATTTTCTGCGTGTTTTTCAAATTGCTCCCGATTTCCGAAAAAGAGTGCAAAAAACGCACGCTGGAAATGAGCCATAAAAAAATCGGGATCTTTTTCGAGCGCTTTATCTAACAGATCAATAGATTTATCCAGTTCAGCATTTTCAGCGGCTCTCATACTTTGCTGGTAAAAGTCTACTGCTTTTTCAGACGAAGATGTGGGTTGCATCTCTTTGCTTTTTTCCTGAGCCTGGGAAGTAGAAAAGCTAAGGAATAAAAAGAAAATTGCTAAAGAAATAAAAAATTGCTTTTTCATTGTTTAAAATTTTAATTACTAATAAGTTAACCACTAAAAAAAACACTTTTACAAATTCAAAATTTGTTAATGACCAAAAGCATACAAATGATTCCCGGTGCGAA
>CAYRBS010000558.1:0-1375 GCA_964422335.1 uncultured Mariniphaga sp.
TGCAGGGCAATGGCGCCTTCCCCTTCTGCAATTTTTTCATCTTTAAGATCCACCATTTGCTGGCCGTTGAGCCAGGTGGTAACATGTCCGCCCACTACGCGGATTTTCATTTTGTTCCATTCGCCCATTTTCAGGATGTCCTCTTTCTCATCGGGGATTTGTACCAGCCAGCCGCGGCCGTACGATTCATAAATACCGCCGGTATCGTGGTTGGGCGGAGCCACTTCCACCTGCCAGCCGGTTACCTTGGTCCCTTCGAAAGTGGACCTGAAAAACACGCCGCTGTTGCCATCGGCTTCTTGTAAAAACTCCACCTCCAGTTCAAAATCGTCGTAATTTTTTTCGGTTGAAAGGTACCCGTAGGCTTCGTCGGGGCCACTTTCGCACACCAGCAGGCCGTCTTCCACATACCATTTTTCGGTACCGTGAATTTTCCAGCCATCTAAGTTTTTGCCGTTAAAAAGCGATTTCCAGTCGTTTGCGCCTGCAAAAACAGATACGCTTACAAAAGTTGCCAGTAGTAAAAAGAAAATTTTTTTCATTGTATCCTGATTTTTAATTTTTAAAGGTATTCGATTTTTTCTGCATGAGATTAATTTCCGCCTTCACCTAATTCCCTTTTCAGTACTCTCACATTGTTTTCCAGGCGGGTGATGGTATTATCTTTTTCTTCTAATTGGGCTTTCAGCGCTTCGGTTTCCTCTTCCAGCTTTTCTATTTGATTCTGCAGTTCCTGTTGCTGTTTTTCTCCTCTTTCTTTTTCAGCTTCCATTGAAGAAATTTTGTCGTTGAGCCCGTCAATCCGGATATTCCGGTCGCTGAGGGTTGAGGCCTGTTTCGAAATTTCATTTTCCTGTTCCTCTATTTTTCTCTCCAGTGAGCGAATGGTATTTTCCCGGGTTTCCAGGGTTTCAGAAAGCCGTTCGCGTTCAAAGCCAAAGGAGTAACTTGATTCCTGCAACGATTCTTTTTGTTCAGTCAATTGTTCATCCAGTTCAGCAATTTCTTTATTCAGGTTATCGATGTGCTGATCTTTCTCGGCATTACTTTCCAGTAATTCGTTTTTCATGGATTCAAAATCGGCAACCAATGCTTTAATCCGTTCTGCCCGGGCGTTGTTTTCTTCGGTGAGCTCCCGTACCTGTTCTTCGGCACTTAGCCTGCCATCCTGCATTTCCAGGAATTTCTTTTTTGAAACACATGAACTTAAAATAAGTGTAAAAACGATAAAAAAGAGTATGGAATATTTGTATCTCATTTTTTCTTTTTTGATTTTGGGCAAATATAACAAATAATAATACGGTATTGTAACGTTATAATTGCAGTGATTTGTATGAAAAGAGTACTTTTATTGAAATTTTTGAAACAAATGAAA
>CAYRBS010000559.1:0-1371 GCA_964422335.1 uncultured Mariniphaga sp.
ACCCCAGGTTACCCAACCAATCATAACCAGACCAATCATGGCAATTAAAATCAACGCTGAGCTACCACCAGTACCCAACAAGAGGGCATTAAGCAGCGTTTTTTGCGTAGCCGACTCTTTAGTTCGAACCATAAAAATGCCAAGAATTGAGAGAATAATACCAATGGCAGCAACAATCATTGGCGCAAGAACCATCTGATATGCTTGTACTTCATTCGTAATGAGAACTGCAGGGATGGATGCCCCAAGCGCTGCAGTGGCCAGAATTGAACCTGCATAAGATTCGTACAGGTCGGCGCCCATACCGGCAACGTCGCCTACATTATCGCCAACATTGTCAGCTATTGTTGCAGGATTACGCGGGTCATCTTCAGGAATACCAGCTTCCACCTTACCAACGAGGTCTGCGCCTACGTCGGCTGCTTTGGTATAAATACCACCGCCAACACGCGCAAACAATGCTTGTGTAGAAGCACCCATACCAAATGTAAGCATGGTAACCGTAATTTCAATTAATTTTACTCTTGTTCCTGCTTCGTTAATGAGTCCGTTTGTCACATATTCAGGATGTGCATGCACCAGGTTCAGTCCCAAAAAGTGAAGGCCGTTGGCCATGTTATCGGGAGTATAAACGTACTCATTCAAAATCCAGAACCAGGCCGCAATGTCAAGCAATGCGAAACCTACCACAACCAGACCCATTACTGCACCACTGCGAAATGCCACCTGCAATCCTTTGTTCAGCGATTGCGATGCGCCATGGGCAGTACGTGCCGAAGCAAAAGTTGCTGTTTTCATTCCCAGAAAACCACAAAGCCCTGAGAAAAAACCTCCTGTAAGAAAAGCTACGGGCACAAAAGGGTTTTGAACCTTGAAGTATGCCATAATGATTAGCAAAACAAATAAAATGGCAAAAACAATGGCAACTACTTTATATTGCCGGTTCAAATAAGCCATTGCGCCTTCCCGCACGTACTGCGCAATCTCTTTCATACGGGGAGTACCTTCCGAATTCTTCATCATTGATTTGAAGAAAAACCATGCAAAAACCAATGCAAGTATGGAGGCAAATGGAACTAATAAGAAAATATTACTCATAAGATGATAATTTTTATGTAACAACAATAGTTACGGTTTAGACAATATAAATTTCATGTAAATAAATAATTTATGGTCATTCTGATTTGGTCTTTTTTTATACAAAAGTAAAATTTCCCTAAAACGACAAAGATAAATTTTTAATCGAAATGTTAATGATTTTGCCCACCTTTTATAGCCGGCTTGAAATTAAATTAACACTGAAAAAACACAGTGGTTGTTGACCTTTTCTGCTGTTCCGGATGTGTCCGGTTCAATATAAGCAAGCCTGTT
>CAYRBS010000560.1:0-1354 GCA_964422335.1 uncultured Mariniphaga sp.
GATTTTCAACATGAGGCTTCCCCACATGGACACAGTAAACGATGTTTTCCTTCTGTCGGATGTTAACAGCTTTGAAACCCTGAAGTTTAATTCCATCTCTGCTTTGCTACGTAAAAAAGTACTGGCAGGCCAACGTTTCATGGGGCGTTACCTGGTAGCTATTGACGGTACCGGTATAGCCAGTTACGATTACAAACACTGCGATAGTTGTTTGTCAAAAACTTCAAAAAACGGGAAAACTACTTATTTTCACCATGTTTTGGAGGCCAAACTGATTACCCATTCGGGGATGAGCCTTTCCATAGCTACCGAATGGATAAGCAACCAGGGGAAGGCCGATTTTGACAAGCAGGATTGTGAGCGGGAAGCATTTAAACGCCTGGCAAAAAAAATAAAGAAAGCATACCCGCGCCTTCCTGTTATTATTGTTGCTGACGGACTTTACCCGTGGGAAGGCTTTTTTAATACCTGCCAACAAAACAGATGGAAGTATATTGTTACCCTAAAAGATAACAGTTTGAAGACACTTCAGGAAGATATTCTCTGGGAGAAACGGTTTAACCCGGAACAGAAGTGCCAGGTTTTGAGGGTAAAAAATAAAAACCAGGTACACCTCGGTTACCAATGGTTAAACGGACTTGCCTACCGGGGTCATTGCATGAACTGGGTGGAATGTGTGGAAGAAACCGGGGGGAAAGGGGAAGAAGCTGACAAATTACAACGGTTTGTGCACCTGAGCGACCTGCCCATCGATGCCAACACTTGTGCGGGGGTTAGTGACAGTGGGCGCCTGCGGCAAAAAATTGAAAACGAAGGGTTCAATACCCAGAAAAACCACGGATATAACCTGGAACACAAATTTTCACGGGCTAGTTTTTCGGCCATGCAAATTTATTATCAATGCCTGCAAATAGCACACATAATAAACCAACTCACAGAGTTAACTACAGATATTGCAGCCATACTAAAAGCCAACAAAAAATTTACTATCCGCTATCTGTGGAAGCGTATGATTTCTTTCATGCTCGAAGCAGCAATAGAGAAAACCGAAATAGACAACCTGTTAAAAAAAAGATTCCAGATACGACTGGAATAATCAATTCACGGAGATGCCCTGCTCCGGAAATCAGGGAAAAACCAGGAAAAACAAAGAAAGGAGGGAGTAATAAGAAATTAGAAACTTTTTGGTTAAAAACTACACAGTGAAAAGCCTAAATTTTTGCTGTATAGTATTACTATGCCCTTTCTTGAAAACCGTCGGCATAATCGAAATAAAATTATTTAATCCCTGAATTGCTGTGTACGCAACAATTTATTGCCCGAAAAGCGAATTATTCTATCTTTGGATTTTTAA
>CAYRBS010000561.1:0-1343 GCA_964422335.1 uncultured Mariniphaga sp.
TTATTAAATCATTTCAATTGGTACTCCATAAATTGTTTCACCTGTTCTACCGTCATTTTTTTTGCAACAATTTCTTTATTCTCATCCAACACATACAGCCCGGGGGTTTCCCGGCCGTCATACAAAATTTTAAACCGTGAAACGTGGTGTTCGTCCCACACATTTATCCAGTCGAATAATTTATGCTTGTTTAAAAATTCGGCCCACTCTTCCCTGTCGTCCATCGAGTAAATGGCAAAAACCTCCATTCCCAGTTCATTAAAGGGCTTATAAACTTCTTCGTACAACCCGGGAACAAACACACTGCAATGGGAACAGTTGGGTTCGTAAATCACCACCAGGGTATATTTTGCATCCACCTGGTGGAGGTTGTAATATTCGCCGTCGAAACTTTCGAGATTGAGATCGGGCGCCGTTTTTCCAATGAGGTTATTTTCGGTAAACCGCACGTTTTCCCTGACTTTTTCGAGCGACTCTTCCGATGCCCAAAATGCTTCGCCCGAAAGGTAGTATTCGCGTGCCAGGTCAACAAACAGTGCATCCATTCCCATGATGTTGCTGTTCCGGCTGCTGTTCAGAAAAAAGGAGGTGGCGAACTGAAAAATGCGTTTGTGGGGCCGCACATCTTCAATAAAGCTGAAAACATGATTTTTTACTGAATCGTAATCCTGGTAAAGCACTTTGGTGAACCAGGTTTCGAGTTTGGATTTAAAAAAGGGGGTGTATAAAAACCGCTCATCGGTGTAATCGAAATGATCCCAAAAATGATTTTGCTGGTAATAAAACCGGGCACGCATTAAAAGGGAATCGTTGTTTTGAATCTCGGCGGGCAGCGTTGACACATCCAGCCGGGGAACATCATTTGCCCTGACGAACTTTGGCAGGAATGCCCCGGGGAATTCAGTGGCCAGGCTATCCCAGTAATGGTGCAACCGGTCTGTGAGCGTATTCAAATCGTTCTGCAAATTCTGTTTTTCCTCAGCAGGTGCTTCCTCCATTTTTTTTCTGATGGCTGCATTTTTTTGCTGAAGGTTTTTCAGGAAAACGGCATAATCCACAAATGCCCGGGTTTCTTCGGAGCCTTCCACCTGCATTGTAACGGTACGAAAAAAATCGTTTTTCAGGGTAAATTGCTGATCGGCGCCCAGCAGAAAATCGAAATGGTTGTCTTCATCCATAAAAATTTTGTACAGCCCCTGCGGAAGCGCCGAATCGGCCTCAAATACACCGTGTCCGTCCGCATCAAGCTGAATGGTATCTTTTGCATAAATATTGTCGAGGTAATAATGGGCCAGAAAAACCTTTTTACCGGCTGCCTCCCGGTTAAGTTCAACTTCGATATT
>CAYRBS010000562.1:0-1343 GCA_964422335.1 uncultured Mariniphaga sp.
GAAATTTTCAGCCAAAACAAATTTTCGGTAATTGGAAAAGACCGCTATATTTTCCCGCTTCAATTTAAAAATTATTTCTGGTTTGAATTGCGCAAACAGGAAGAAGATGAGGTAATTGAAAGCCTTTCGCCCGATCACCAGCTTGTGCTTTCTTCCAAAGAGTGGAACCAGATGCAGGGAGCAACCAAAAATTCGCTCGAAAAACTGATGCGGAGTTATGTCCGGAAAAATCGTTGGTTCCGCGGTAAGGCGAAGAAAATCAAAGATATCAGTATCAAAAATACAATTCCGCTTACAACCGGGAACATTCATTCTCACATTGTAATTATTGAAACAAGTTACATTGAAGGGAAAAACGAACAATACGTAATTCCGATTTCAATAATAACAGGAGAAATTATTGCAGATGTGAAGTTTAAACATCCCGAAGCAATGATTGCCTATGTGGAAGTGGATGGCCATGAAGGAGTAATGTACGACGGTTCTTACAACCAGGAAGTGCGTGATATATTTCTTCAGTTGATTACACAAAAGGGAACAGTAAAATCAAGGAAGGGCAGCATTGTGGGAGTGCCCGGCAAAAAAATGAGTTCGAAAGTGAAGAAAAGCGATTTGCCGCTGAACTCACGGGTGCTGCTGGCAGAGCAGTCGAACACATCAATTTTGTACGACAATAAGTTTTTCTTTAAAATGTACCGGAGTCCTGAGGAAGGAAACAACCCGGAACTGGAAATCATAAAAACACTTACTGAAAATACCAGTTTCCGTAATTTCCCGACATTTGCCGGTGCGCTGGAATACCGTGAAGGCAATGCCGAAAGTTCGGCACTGGGTATTTTGGTCGATTTTATTCCGAATGAAGGAAATGCCTGGGAATTTACACAGTCGGCTATCGATCGCTATTTCGACCGGATTATTGAGAACAAGCAATATTTGATGAGTGGAAAACCTGTTAATACTACCACTGATTTGGTTGATTATGTGGGAGAAGAGAAAATGCAGGATTTGCTGGGGCCGTTCTTTACCGAGATGATCCAACTGCTGGGAAAACGAACTGCAGAAATGCATATAGCACTGGCTTCGGTTGAAAATAAAAAAGAGTTTAAGCCCGAACCTTTCTCATTGCTTTATCAGAAATCGCTTTACCAGTCGTTCCGAACGCTGGTTAAACGTACGATTAACCAGATGAAATCATCGAAGCAGAAACTTACAGCAGAGCAGAAAGAGTTAATTGATGATATCATCGGGAACGAAAGTCTGTTGCTTTCTACGGTTAAACAAACTCTGGAGAAGAAAAAAATTCATACTTCGAAAACCCGTGTCCACGGCGATTACCACCTCGG
>CAYRBS010000563.1:0-1341 GCA_964422335.1 uncultured Mariniphaga sp.
CCTATTGTCTATGTCGGTTTAAATTCGTAGTTTTCCGGTTGGAAAATTTTGCCTGGAAACATGAAAAAACAGATAATTCGACTGCTTTTTTTGACCCTTATCATCCCCTTCTTTTGCCTGAAGGGACAGGCCCAGGTAGAGCCCATTATGACCCAGTACATGTTCAATCAGCAACCCATTAACCCGGCTTATGCAGGCATGTGGGAAAAGATTGGGTTTTCATCATTGGTTCGAAAACAATGGACCGGGATCAACCGTTCGCCCCTCACCCAGATTTTCTCGTTTCACACCCCCACAAACAACGAAAGAATCGGACTTGGACTGAATATTACCAACGACAATTACGGGTTAGAGAGCCAGTTAGGGGTGTTTGGCGACTACGCCTACGAAATTTCAATTACCCCGCAAACCCGCCTGCGGCTGGGGTTAAAATTTGGATTTCTCAATTACAAAAATCCGCTTACACAATACCAGCTTTATCCCGACGGCCAATACGACTATGCCTTTGGCGAAGATGTGGACCTGAAATTTCTGCCCAATTTCGGAATGGGCGGATTTCTTTATGACGAAAATTATTATGTTGGCCTCTCGCTGCCGCGGGTGATAAAACACGACCTCCGGGCAAACATCAACAACTACCGGATTGAATCCCAGTTTCAAACCGCCCACCTGTCTGCCGGATACATTTTTCAGTTTATACAGCTAAATTACCTGGTTTTTAAACCCTCCATGCTCATCACCGCTACCAGGGGGTTGCCCATCCAGTACGACCTGGGGGCCAACTTTATGTTACGCGAAAGTCTGTGGCTCGGCCTGATGCTCCGGTCGGGAAATGCGGTGAGCTTTATTTCGCAGTGGATTATGGACAACAACCTCCGGTTAGGATTTGCCATGGATTTAACATACAATGAAATATTCCCTTATCAATACGGAACTTATGAAATTTCCCTCGGTTTCGACCTCGATTTTTTTGGCCGGAGCTACATTCGCGAAAAGTTTTTTTAAAAAAATTTCACATATGTCAAAATGATTTCCTATCTTTCAGCGCAAACCTTTAATTATTATTAACAATTAATAAAAACAAAACCAAAAATTATCTGGAAAAAAAATTATCCAACATTTGAATTTTTATAAAAGAATGTCGTAAATTGCGGTACAATGCCCCGCGGCAATTTTTTTGGGGTATTTTTTTATGGTGATGGTAAAAAACAGCCTTGACATATCTGTCTTTAGGATATTTGTCTTTCTAATATTCTTCTATATTATTGTTTTAGATAAGAAATCTGATGCAAGAGAGGTCTTTTTTTTCCAGTCCACCGAAGCAAATCACCCGGCTTTTAT
>CAYRBS010000564.1:0-1341 GCA_964422335.1 uncultured Mariniphaga sp.
TGTATGGTCAGGTTTTCATACAGAAAATCAGCGCGGTAGGTGTTGTTAGCCATGATACCACCGACTTTTGCTGCTGCTAAAAACACAAACTCCGGTTTTTCACGGCCAAAAAATTCTTCGGTGGCGTGTTGATTCAACAGGTTGAGTTCTTTGCTTGTCTTCCCCACAAGATGGGTATAACCTTTCATCTCCAGGTTCTTCCAAATGGCAGAACCTACAAGGCCACGGTGGCCGGCTATGTATATTTTGCTGTTGTTTTGCATAGTATCTGTTTTTATTAGTGGCTCTCTTCTTATTTGATGGGTTTTCTTCGTCGTTCCTCCTTGGAAAGTCGTGCTTCTAAATTCATTTCATTAATCATAACTCATTTCCTTTCCGTCTGATTTTAATACGCATAGCTCCCCTGACAGGTTTTTCTGAAACCAGAATAAGGTACCCGCCTCCGCCTGCACCAGCCAGTTTCCATGCGAGTGCCTCTGGTTTGTAACTGTCAATTACTTTATTGATTTCATCATTGATCATGGAAGGGAAAAGGGTGCATTGAGCCCGGAAAGAATCGAGAAAAGCGGAGGCAAAAGCAGGCAGGTCTTTTTTCAGAATGGCTTCCCAGGCCTTCTCTGCTGCATTGGCAAGTTGCTTTACATTATTGGTGGTAATGTTTGTGTTACCTGTTAAATCGAGCCCGTGGGGGCGGGGCCAGAGCAAAACCATGTAGATATGCTGTTCCAGCCAGTCAAGGATATCGTCGTCGTGGATTGATTCTATCTTCAGGGGCCAGTAAGCATTATCGTAGTAATGGCGTACGAGTCCCGGCATACAAATTCCTATGGCATCCTGTGCGCCGGAGATAATAGAAGCATCCGGGTCAATTTCGTATTTAAAAAGCATTTCTGCCAGTTTCTCCGGTTTATCCAGAGGGAGGGTATGGGGCCATATTTTTTTTGCCGCATTGCGTGTGGATGTGCTCATGCCGCACCGTTCGTTGTATTCCACCACAGGTTCAAGGGAGATGGTGATGGCCCATCCCGGATGGTATTTGGAAATATAGGGCTGATCGATCCAGGTGCCTGCAATATCGATACGATAAGGAAGCAGGCAGTCTCCCGATGAACGGATAGCAGTAGTTGAACGCGGAGGCAAACCGGTATCGGGGATGCGCTCCAACACTTTTAATTCAATGCCCAGTTCATCGCATACTATTTTTTTTGCAGGAGAATAACCATCCTCATTCACCACGAAAATATCAGGTTTAAGGTGGCGAAGGTCGTTCTCAAAATCCATCATACCCCTGCCTGAATTAATAAATGCATCTTTCACATAGCGAACAGCTTTCACCATGTA
>CAYRBS010000565.1:0-1340 GCA_964422335.1 uncultured Mariniphaga sp.
TGGCAGGGAACGCCGGTGGCTGTTGCCCCGGCTGTGGTTTGGAATGATGCTGTGGTTATTCCCGGTGGCGAAATTAAACCGGCAACCCGGACACCATATTTGCACGAAATTCAGTTTTCGGTAAAACCGGTTTTCGGTTGGCTGAACTACATTGTTCTGGGAGTCTATTTTGCTGGCATGTTACTGTTGGGATTCTACTTCATGCGGCGCGAAAACAGCACCGACGATTTTTTCAAAGCCGGTGGCCGAATTCCCTGGTGGGCAGCGGGTATCAGTATTTTTGCCACTACGCTCAGCGCCATCACCTTTATTGCCATTCCGGCCAAATCGTATGCTGCTGACTGGCGCATGTTTATGTTCAACATGGCCATAATCATGGTGGCGCCCATCGTCATTCGCTATTTTTTGCCGTTTTTCCGAAGGTTCAATTTCGATACAGCCTATCAGTACCTGGAGGCGCGTTTTAACCGAACCGTTCGCTGGCTGGCGTCTTCCCTGTTCATCTTTTTTATGGTGAGCCGTATTTCCATCGTGCTTTTTCTTCCCTCGCTGGCCTTGAATGCTGTTACCGGTTTTAACATTTACTGGGCTATCATCATCATGGGGGTGGTTACCATTATTTATTGTACCAGCGGCGGTATGGAAGCGGTGGTTTGGGGCGATGTAATTCAGGGATTTATTCTTTTGGGGGGCGCCTTTACAGCACTGGCATTTATGCTGGCTGGTGTGGAAGGCGGCCTGAGTGGTTTCTTTGAAATTACCGGTCAACACCAAAAATTTCATACCTTCGATTTCCGTTTCGATTTTTCGCAACCGGTGTTTTGGGTGGTACTGATTGGCGGTTTTGCCAATACGCTGATAACCTACACCAGCGATCAAAGTGTGGTGCAGCGCTATATGACCACCAAAGATGAAAATGCCACAGGTCGCAGCATTTGGCTAAATGGATTTCTGAGCATTCCGGTTACCATTATTTTCTTTTTGCTCGGAACCGGTTTGTATGCGTATTACACCTCCAATCCGGAGCATTTGTCGGTGCTCAATCCTAACATCGATTCGGTGTTCCCCCAGTTTATTGTAGCACAAATGCCGGCAGGCGTATCGGGTTTGCTCATTGCGGCTATTTTTGCGGCGGCCATGTCCACCCTGTCCTCCAACATCAATTCAGTTTCGGCAGTAATAACCTCCGATTTTTACAAAGTGCTGGCGCAGAAAGCAGATTACAAACATAATATGGCTGTTGCCCGCTGGTCGGGAATTATTGTGGGTTTGCTTGGAATTACGATGGCGCTGATGCTGGCTACCTGGAACATCGCATCTTTGTGGGACCAGTTCAATAC
>CAYRBS010000566.1:0-1339 GCA_964422335.1 uncultured Mariniphaga sp.
TCAAATAAATCCTTCATCTCATTTCTTTTTAAAATTTTATCCTGTCAACTTTTTCAACAATCCGGCAGCTTTATCACTGAATTGGTGATTACCGGTTTTTAGCACATTTAAAATCTTTTTAGCTTCCCTGAGATTTTCGTTCATCTCTGTTAAAGTTAAGGCTTTATAAAACAATGCTTTCGTATTTTGTTCATCTTTCAGAATGACAAAATTCAATTCGTCCAGCGCCTGCTTTCTATACCCGTTGGCCAGCAGCGCCACGGCCTTGTCAATTCTCACTTTGTGGTTATTTTCGTTCACTTTCAAAAGGTAATCCCAGTGTATTAAGGCTTTGTCCAGTTGCGAAAGACCCAGGTAAATGGTTGCCGCCAGAATCCGGCACGACTCGTCGTCGGGTTTCACCGCAAGCGCCTTTTTAATGGCCGACTCGGCGATTCCGAAGTTGCTTTGGCTGAAATGAATCATGGCGGTATAATACCACACCATCTCCTGGTACTTTTCCTGTCCGGAGGCTTCGGAAAGCACCGATAAAGCCTGTCCGAACTCCTTCAGGGCGATCAGGTCTTTTGCCAGCTGGATTTTGAAATACGGATCGCGACTGTAATTTTCGATAACATTTTTCCAGATTTTTACCGAATGAAAATACTTTTTTTGAAACTGGTAAAGCGCCCCCAGGCTTTTCCATGCCATAAGGGAATCGGGGTTCAGTTCAATACTTTTCAAATAATTCTCTTCCGCTTTTCCCGGTTGATTGAGGTTGGCATACACATGACCGAGGTTCAGAAAATAGGTTGGGTTTTCCCTTAACTCAACGGCTTTTTTAAAACACTTTTCCGCCTCGGTGTATTTTTTTTCCTGAAGAAGTACCATGCCGAGGTTATTGAGCGTTGTCGGGTATTCCGGGGAAATCTCCAGCGCCTCCCGGTATTTATTTTTAGCTGCGCTGAAGTTTCCGTTCAAAAATAGTTTAACGCCTTCGTTATTAAGTTGTTCTATCTGATTTTCCATAACCCCTGAATTTAATCAAAAATATTATCTTTTATATCCTTTGCCAAACCTTTCGCCATGTCCACAACATCGAGATCGGGATAAATAACCTCGATATCGTCGAACGACATATCAAACGGTTCACCTTCGCGATAGTGAACGGGGAATACAATTCCGAACTGGATATCCGGTCCCCACGAGAATGAAACCAGGTTGTAACGCCAGGTTTCGGAAATGGAAGTCACCCACAAATCGAGGCTCGCACGGGCGAATGCATTTACGTCGAAAGTAAACTTTGGATTCACAGTGACTCGTCCGGTAGCATCCAACGCCAGGCCGGTTTGCGGGCTCC
>CAYRBS010000567.1:0-1336 GCA_964422335.1 uncultured Mariniphaga sp.
GAAATTTCATTTACAATATCTGCCTTTGTCATGTCTTAAAATATTTAAATATCAATAAATTAATCGGATTAATATGGTGTGCAAAAATAAAAATAATTTAATAACCCAAAAGCATTTCAATTAAATTATTTTTGTTTTTACTGAAAGATTTTAAAGTAATTAGCCAAAATGGATGATTTTTTACAATATATATACAAATGGTACGATAAAAACAGCCGGTTACTCCCCTGGCGGAAAACCACCGATCCGTACAAAATATGGATTTCAGAAATTATATTGCAACAAACCCGCGTAAACCAGGGAATTTCATACTACCTCCGTTTTATTGAACGGTTTCCGGATGTAAAAGATTTGGCAATGGCCGGCGAAGACGAAGTGCTGAAACTGTGGCAGGGACTTGGCTACTACTCGCGTGCCCGCAACCTGCACACTGCAGCCAAACAGATTGAAAAGAAATATGGCGGAAAATTCCCCGAACGTTATCCTGAAATTCTTGCATTAAAAGGAATTGGCCCTTACACAGCCGCAGCAATTGCCTCCATAGCCTTCGGGCTCCCCTACCCTGCCCTCGACGGAAACATTTACCGGGTGCTGGCACGGTACTTTGGCATTTCAACCCCGCCGGATACCGGAAAAGGGAAAAAAGAATTTTTAAAAGTTGCCACGGAAATCATGCCCGCTGACAATCCTGGTTTTCACAACCAGGCACTAATGGAATTCGGGGCGTTGCAGTGTACCCCCCAATCGCCTGACTGCCCAAACTGTCCGCTCGTTTCTGCCTGTTACGCTGCAAATCATAAAAAAGTAGCCCAACTGCCGGCAAAAACGAAAAAAACCAAACAGCGCAACCGCTATTTCTACTATTATTATATTGAAAACGAAAATTACACCTGGCTGGAGAAACGTTCCGGCAACGACATCTGGAAAAACCTGTATCAGCTTCCGCTGGTTGAAACCGAAAAATCACTTTCCGAAGAAAATATTGCCGGGCTTAAACCTCCTTTTCTAAACGGATGTGGACTGAATGTGAAAGCTGTTTCTGCTTCCAGGAAACACATACTCAGCCACCAAATCATTTATGCCCGGATAATCCACCTCGAAACGGACGCTGATTGTAGATTAAAAGGCGATTATATTAAAATTCCAAAAAAAGATATCACTAACTTTGCCGTTCCGCGACTTATCGAAAAATTACTGGGGAAAAACATTTACTTATAAAATTCAACCCGAAAAAAGGGGTTAATTAATTACAGAATTTGTATTTTTAAAATCGTTAACCTAAAAAAATTATAAATATGTCAGTTAACAAAGTTATTTTAGTTGGAAATGTGGGCAA
>CAYRBS010000568.1:0-1336 GCA_964422335.1 uncultured Mariniphaga sp.
TGATTAGATTTGGATTGTTTAGCTTCATAAACCTGAATTTATTTTTTAATATTAAACTCTGTATTGTTCCAACTGAACGGAATTTCATCTTCCTTTTCCTGAAGAATGGACTCCCACCTGTTTCTTACTTCCTGTTCTTTTTTTGAAAGATCCCGGACGATATTCTTTTCTTCCGGATCGGCCGAAGTTTTATAAAATCTGCCATCCCGGTAAAGTTTATAATCATGGTTCATCACCCACCGGTTGTGTTCAAACTTTCCCCACCTTGGTGAATAATGAATGAATATTTCATTTTTATCATTCCTTTCTTTATCTCCCAATAAGACATTCATAAAACTTTTTCCATCGGAGGAATAAGCAGAACTGGCTATGCCCGCTATATCTGCAAGGGTTGGCAGTATATCTGCAAAATCTACCATTCCCTGAAAGACCCTGGGGTTTTTTATTTTTTGAGGCCAGGAGATAATCATCGGAACATGGTTCCCTGTGTTTACAGATTGACCTTTTGCGCCTTTAATATTTCCATTTTTTGTGGAGGAAATCACCGAAGGATGCGTGCCGTTATCGGCAGTAAAAATGAACAATGTGTTCTCCCATACCCCACTTTCTTTGAGACTGGTTTCAATCTGACCAACAATTTTATCGATATAAGCAATCATATCGTCAAAATAGACGGTATCATGTTCATACCGTCTCGAAGTATCCGCCCATTCAGGAGAATCGGGGGTAGGTACAAACGGATCGTGCGGGAGCAACATAGGATAGTAAATAAAAAAGGGTTTCGCTGCTTTTCGTTCAATATAACCGGTCAAATAATCAGCAACAACCTGCGGGCCATATTTCTCCGGATTCCGGGTCAGGTCACTTCCATTTTGAGTCAATAACGGATTCGCATATCTTTCGCCCTCGGCACGTGTCCTGTTCAGTTGCCACAGGCAATATTCATCAAATCCAAAATGATTCGGCCGGGTTACATCCTGGTTTCCGGGGTTATTTCTGTTTAATCCGTTTAATTGCCATTTTCCGGCAATACACGTCTCGTAACCCGTTTCTTTCAGCAAGTTTCCGAAAGTTTTTTCAGCTGGATTCAGATACCCAAAATCCTCATAGTTTCTGAAATTGTATTTACCGGTCATTATTTTTACCCGTGATGGAGTACAAAGCGGTTGGGAATAACAATGTTCAAAACGTATTCCCGACGATGCCAACCTGTCAAGATTGGGAGTCTGGTACTCAATATTGCCATTGCTGCCAACACATTCATACCCCATGTCATCGGCCATAATCAGCACAATATTTGGCAAATCCGGTGGTATTTTTGACTGGCTGTAACCTG
>CAYRBS010000569.1:0-1334 GCA_964422335.1 uncultured Mariniphaga sp.
GATCTTCAAAAACTGCATTTACCATGCGCACGTTCATCAGCAATCCTTCTGCCGGTGAACCCTGATTAATTATTTCATCGTTGAAGTACCATTTATCACCGGTAATTGAAACTTCTGTATGGTATTTTTTTTCATTTCCGGAATTGCATCCGTACAGAAAAGCGATTGCCATTCCAACAATCAGAAACTTCAGTAAATATTTATGCAATTTTAAACAGTACATATTATTTGAATAATGTCCATTATTCAAAAACAAACGTTCCGAATTTTTTGAACTCATGAAAAGTTTTATCGGTCTTTTGCCACGAAAAAGTTGTGGTCCCCTGATCGTGATCAATCCTGTACAAATTGGCCCGCCATGTACTCCCGCTTTTGGGAGGAACATTTGGAAGCGGCGTTAACAGGGCATACGGAATGAAAATTTCGGCAGTCCATGCCGAAACTGTGGCGCCGCTTTCTTTTTTTCCTCCCCTGACACTTGTTGCGTGACGGGTTTTTCTATCGCCTTCATAGTGCCAGGGAAGCCAGCCAAAAAAACGGCCCTTGTTATTCGGAACGAGAATGGGCAACTCGTAATTCATTGGTGAAAGTTCATATTCGAAATAAACGGGAAACGTTTCATCTGTCCACAAGAAAACCTCAACCACATCCTCGTGCCACAAATCTTCATTATCGGCGGTAATGGTTGAAACAAGTTTCTTGTCTTCGCAATCGAAAAGAAAGTAAATGCCGGTTTCTGAATAGAGCACCTTTGCTTTTGTCTCATAAGTATCCGGCTTTGTAACCCGCTGTGGCAAATTTATCCATTCAGCAGTTGCCCATTCAGCAGCGCTTCCGTCTCCCGTAACTTCAAAATCCCCGCTTTTCTTTATGGTAACAGTTCCTTCGTCTTTGTCTTTTGCCTGTAAACCGGCGTTAATTAAAACCAGGAGAAAAAATACAACGGAGAATTTTAAAAACAGCTTTTTCATATGATTATGAATTAAATGATTAATTACCGGTTCACCGGAATACATTCTATCAACAGATGTTCCTTAAATGTTGGGCTGATTTTTCCTACAGGCCCTGTAACTGTTCCCAAATCCACCTCATTGACGTAATCGTAAACTTTATATTCTTTATTTTCAAGTCCGCGCAATTCAACCGGCCCCTGCCACTCATCCGCATAAAAGGCGTAATAAAAACTCTTCTCTTTTTGAATGACATGCGATTCGGGCTTGTCGTAAACGATGTCGTAAAGATTCAGATAATTTCCTTTGCTCAGCATTTTTTCGTTGTAAAGGGTTACCCATTTCTCCCAGTGCTTTTCCCGTTCTCCGGTTAACTGCATGTTT
>CAYRBS010000570.1:0-1332 GCA_964422335.1 uncultured Mariniphaga sp.
GGTTTAAATTCCGGGTCATCAGCGAGGTTTTTGGTTTCCCACACGTCGTTTTCAATATCGAAAAGAAACTCGGGTGGACGGTCTTCAAACAAGCTTTTCTGTAACGGATCGAGTTTGTTCTCGGCCAAATCTTTTCGCATCTGCTGTTTGATGTCGCCAATTTCCATGTAGCGAATGTACCGTGCTTCGTTGATAAACGGCATAAAATTCCGGGAATATACAAATCGGCCGTCGGTTACAGTGCGTACCATGTCAATTCCATTATCCGATCGGTCAGATGACAAATTGAGGTGATCCACAGGCTCCGCACGTTTTTCGCCCAAAAACGGTCTGCCTTCCAAATGTTCGGGAATTTCACCATTGGCCAGGCTAATCAGGGTGGGGGCGAGGTCGGTAAAGTCGATCAATTCATCGGTTACCACGCCACCTGTTCCCCAGGGCGATAAATCTTTGTACATTTCAGGGAACCAGACGATAAATGGTACACGGTAACCGTAATTGATGCCGTTGGTTTTTCCGCGGGGCATCCCTTCGCCGTGGTCGGCATAGAAAAAGATGATGGTGCTGTCTTTCAGGTTGTCATTTTCCAGCCGGGCCAACAGTTCGCCAATCCGGTTGTCGGTGAGTTTTATGGAATTATATACCCGGGCAAACTGTTTTCGCATTTCGGGACTGTCGCGGTAAAAAGGTGGCATATCAAATTCATCTTCGCCAATCTGTTCATCGGGAGAAAGATGGTCAAAAACATTTTCCAGGTACCAGTCGTAGGTCATGGTCATGGTGCGCGACTGGTGCGATTCCATAAAATTGAAAACCGCAAAGAATGGCTGGCCGGGTTTTCGGTCCCACCAACCAGTTTTGTTTGAACTTTCGTTCCATGCTTCTTCAATAAATTCCTTTTCTCCGGCTACGTTGTAGTCGGTTTTCACGTTGTTGGTGGTGTAGTAGCCTTCTTGTTGCAAATAGTAGGGGAATCCTTTCATGAACTCCGGAACGGGATACTTGCTGCGGTGGTTGCCGGTACCCGCTTTATAAGTTTTTACGCCGGTAATAATGGCTGTCCGGCTGGGTGAACAAACCGTGCCGGTTGCAAAGGCGTTGGTAAAACGTACCCCTTCTTCTGCCAGATGGTCAATAACCGGTGTACGGGCATCTTCATTGCCATAACAACCAATAAACTGGGGCGAAGTATCTTCAATGGTCACCCACAGAATGTTGGGCTTGGGAAGTTCTTGTTTATCCGGCTGACTGCATTGTGAAAAAAGCGCCGGGACGGTTAACAGGCTGAAAAGGAATGTTTTGTTGTTCATTTTACGACTGTTTTTCTGTGTT
>CAYRBS010000571.1:0-1331 GCA_964422335.1 uncultured Mariniphaga sp.
CCATGGTCATTCCAACCATTGTTCCCTCGTCGGTTTTTGGGAAAAACGCCCCGAGTAACAAAATCAACATCGGGCAGATTGGCTGCGGAAGAATTGCCCGCAGTCATGATATGGCCGAGACGTTAAAATACGACATTGCCCGGTTCGTAGCTGTTTCGGATGTGGACAGCAAACGGATGGAAGACGGCAAAAAGCTGGTGGAAGATTATTACAACGAAAAAACCGGCAGTAACAACGCCGTGGATGTAAAAATGTATGCCGATTACAAAGAGATGTTGCTGAACAAAGACATCGATGCGGTGGTTATCAGCACACCCGACCACTGGCATGCACAACCTGCAATGGAAGCTGCCCTTGCCGGGAAAGATATTTACCTGCAAAAGCCCAATTCGCTTACGGTGGAAGAGGGACGGTTAATGAGCGACATTGTCAACCGGCAGGGGGTGATTTTGCAAATCGGTACGCAGCAACGTTCTTCTTCTCAGTTCAGAAGGGCTGCCGAACTGGTGCGAAACGGGAGAATCGGGAAATTGCATACGGTAAAGATCGGATTGCCCGGCGATCCTCCGGGGCCCGATTTTCCGGAAATGCCGGTTCCCGAAAACCTGAATTTCGATATGTGGCTCGGGCCAACTCCCGAAATTCCTTACACCGAAAAACTGGTGCACCCTCAAAATGATTACAGCCGTCCAGGATGGCTCCGGCACGAAAATTACGGCGCGGGGATGATTACCGGATGGGGCCAGCACCACTACGACTCAGCCGCCTGGGGGATGGATACCGAATACACCGGACCCGTTTCAGTCGAGGCCATTGCCGAATTCCCCCGATCAGGCAGCTGGAATGTACACGGCGACTTTATGGTAAAACATGAATACGAAAACGGCATTACCGTGTTTACCAGCGGCGGTTATCCGAATGGTATCCGCTACGAAGGAACCGACGGCTGGATTTTTGTAACCCGCGGCCCCTACCGTGCCACCGAGAGCGATCCTGTTCCTGAAGGAAGTACCAAGGCCCTCGATGCCAGCGATGAAGAAATACTGAAATCCAAAATCGGAGAAGATGAAATTCACCTTTATGTGAGCGAAGAGCAACACGGCAACTGGCTCGACTGCGTACAGTCGCGCAAACAGCCTATCTCTCCAGTGGAAATTGGTCACCGTGCCTGTTCCGTTTGCCTCATCAGCCATATTGCCATGAAAATTCCCGGCATACTGCGGTGGGACCCGAAAGCAGAAAAATTTGTGGATAACGACCAGGCCAACTCCATGCTGAGCCGGCCGCAAAGGTATCCGTACGGAACGAATTATGTGAAAAGGTAATTCATA
>CAYRBS010000572.1:0-1325 GCA_964422335.1 uncultured Mariniphaga sp.
TAGTCGTGCCTTTAACTACCACGGTTACACCCGGCAATGGTTCGCCGGATTCGTCCGTTACGGTGCCGGAGACGGCGGGTTGTTGCTGCTGTTCGGCAAACAGTTCCGCATTTCCGCCAACAGGAGTTAATATGATGTAACGGTCTTTGATTAAGAAGTCCACTTCATTTTTGTTGAACAACCGGGATAAAACATCACTTACCTTTTCTTCCTCAATTGTAATATCGACTTCCTTAGTTACATCAACTAACTCACTGTTGTACAGGAAATAGAATTCACTCTGGTTCTGAATAGAAGACAATACCTCCTTAATGGTGGCATCGTTCATCGCCAGACTAATGGTTTTGGTTTGCGCATAGCTTCCGGTTGCAAAAACCTGGAGGGCGCTGATGAGTAGTATCAAAACCGTGTTGCGCATAACAATTAATTTTTTTCGGTGCTGCTTCAACAGCAAACACACGAGGTTTAAATTTTTTTTCATAATTTTACCATGTTTTTAATTAAATAAAGTTTAAAACATTTCCCGGGGACTTTCCCCGCGGAAGATTGGAAGGAAGTGTTCGCAGCATTTCCTTCTTTTTTCATAAGCATTGATTTTTAAGTTTCGTTTCGCATAGGCATCTATTTTTTAGTGAAGGTTACTACAGAAGGGGAGAACTTTTTGGAACCCTCAATGGGTTTCCCCATTGTATAATTAATTTTAATTCCGGGAGAACTGATCTCCAGCAACTCAAGTACACGGTGTAAAGGCTCATTGTCGAAGGTAGTGGTAAATTTATACCGCCTAATTTCTTCATCGGCAACAACCACCTTCACTCCATACCATTGCTCCAGCAGCCGGGCCAGTTCGGGCATCGGCGTGTCGTCCAAAACCATAATGTTCTGGTGCCAGGCAATGTATTTTTTTATGTTGGTATTTTCGCTTGAAACTGTTTTGTCTTTTTTGTCGAACTCAAGAAAATCATTGGGCTGCATTTCGCAAAACTTCATTTTTCCTTCGTCACCGGCAAACCGGAATTTTACTTTTCCTTCTTTCAGGGCCACTTGTATTTGTTCTGTTTCCGGGTAAGCATTTACGTTGAACTGTGTGCCCAAAACTTCAACAGAAGTATTCTCCGATTTGACGATAAAAGGAGATTTTTCATTTTCTGCCACATCGAGGAAAGCTTCGCCGGAGAGTTCCACTTCCCTGTTTTCGTTGGTAAACGGAATGCTGTAACGCAGGTGGCTGCCGGCGTTGAGCCAAAGATTGGTACCATCGGGCAGCACTACGTGTGAGCGCATACCCACCGGACTGTGAATTTCCTGCCAGGTAATTTCGTTTT
>CAYRBS010000573.1:0-1325 GCA_964422335.1 uncultured Mariniphaga sp.
TCACTACCTCATTGAGTGTGATGTTTGCACGGGTAATATCCTGGATGCGGGGGAAATAAGAAACTTTCCGGTTCATTTCAATCATTTTTTATGCAAAGATAATGATAATCGAACTGGGTTAAGGAATTTAAGTTTCGTAAACATTTTTCGGATGGGTGATTTTAATATGAGCAGTAAAAAAAACAACGAAAGGAACGGTTCTTTTCCAGGATCATTGTGTTTTCATTGTTGGGGAAGCCTGGCAGCAATTCATGGAACTGTCCTATTTTTTATGTAGTTTTGTACAACATTCATCCGCAACATAATGGGAGAAAAAATTCAGGTTAAAATAAGCGATTTGTCTGATCATCTTTTTTGGGATATTGATCGCAACAAGCTGGATATCAATAATAATTTCAGTTTTATTTTACAGCGAGTTCTAAGTTACGGCTTGTTTAATGACTGGAATTTATTGTACAAATCATTTGGTCTGGCCAAAATTTCTGAAGAGGCAAAAAAAATTAGAAATCTTGATGATAAATCGTTACATTTTATTGCTCATATCTCAGGTTCAAAACTAAGCGATTTCAAATGTTACACTACCAGACAATCGATACCAAAACACTGGCACTTTTAACATCTTTAATGAAAGCGCCGGAGTTTTGCCACCTGCGTCTTGTTGGCGGAACTTCACTTGCTTTGCAGATTGGCCACAGGAAGTCGGTTGATATTGATTTGTTTGGGAAATTTGAATCAGACGATTTTCAGTTTACTACAGCGCTTAAACAAATTGGAACTGTAATTCAGCTCAATAATTCGAAAAATATTAAAAGCTATTTAATCGACCAGATAAAAGTGGATTTTGTAAATTATCCTTATCCCTGGATTGAACCTGTTTTGTTGATTGATAGCATCAGGCTGGCTGGCAAAACAGATATTGCAGCAATGAAACTTGCTGCAATAACAGGTAGGGGAACAAAAAAAGATTTTATAGATATTTTTTCATTACTGTCATATTACTCTCTCGAACAAATGCTTGGTTTCTACTTGCGCAAATATACCGATGGTTCAGAATTTATGGTCATAAAAAGCCTGACATACTTTGAAGATGCCGAAATTGAAGAATCGCCAGTATTAATTAAAACAATAAAATGGGAAAAAGTAAAATCGACCATCATTTCCGAAACTAAAAAATATATTGATTCCAGATAGACAGAATTCTTCTTTGAACAACCCTTCAAGGTTTTCGAAGCCTTGAAGGGTTATTTCGCGGAGAAAAATGCTATCCTATCTAACTTTTTTCAATCCGGTGAGCAATCCAGTCGCCTACCTGCGAGGTTTTGTAG
>CAYRBS010000574.1:0-1323 GCA_964422335.1 uncultured Mariniphaga sp.
TTATGGTGCGGAATACCTACATTTATCCGCCTGATTTCTCCATGAAAATCATTGCCGATATTTTCGAGTTCACTTCGCGTCATATGCCCCGGTTCAACTCCATTTCCATTTCGGGCTACCATATGCAGGAAGCCGGTGCCACTGCCGACATCGAGATGGCCTATACACTGGCCGACGGACTGGATTACCTGCGTACCGGGATGAAAGCCGGGCTCGATATCGACGCCTTTGCTCCACGGTTGTCATTCTTTTGGGGAATTGGAATGAATCATTTCATGGAAATTGCCAAAATGCGCGCCGCAAGAATGCTCTGGGCGAAAATCGTGAAGGAATTCAATCCGAAAAACCCCAAGTCGATGGCGTTGCGCACACACTCGCAAACTTCGGGCTGGTCGCTCACCGAACAAGACCCGTTCAACAATGTGGGCCGCACTGCCATTGAGGCGATGGCTGCTGCGCTGGGACACACCCAGAGTTTGCATACCAACGCCCTGGATGAAGCCATTGCGCTGCCCACCGACTTTTCGGCACGGATTGCCCGCAATACCCAGCTGTACCTGCAAATGGAAACGGAAATCTGCCGCTCGCTCGACCCGTGGGCAGGTTCATACTACGTGGAATCGCTGACCCACGATTTGGCGCAAAAAGCCTGGGAGCGTATCGAAGAAGTGGAAAAACTGGGGGGAATGGCCAAAGCCATCGAAACCGGCGTTCCGAAAATGCGTATTGAAGAAGCAGCGGCACGTGCACAGGGGAAAATCGACAGCGGTTCGCAAACCATCGTGGGCATTAACAAATACCGGCTCGACAAGGAAGACCCCATCGATATTCTCGACATTGATAATACGGCTGTACGGAAATCGCAGATTGAACGGTTGAAAAAATTGCGTGCCGAACGCAATGAAGAGGAAGTGCAGGCCGCACTGGCTGCCATTACAAAAGCAGCGGAAACCGGAAAAGGAAATTTACTGGAATTGTCGATTGAGGCAGCCAAAAAACGTGCATCTTTGGGAGAGATTTCGGATGCCTGCGAAAAAGTGGCAGGCCGTTACAAAGCAGTAATCAGAACTATTGAAGGCGTGTATAAATCAGAAGCACAGGGGAAAGACGAATTTAAAGAGGCGCAGGAACTGGCAAAACAGTTTGCCGAAATGGAAGGCCGCCAGCCGCGTATCATGGTAGCAAAAATGGGGCAGGACGGCCACGACCGCGGTGCCAAAGTGGTAGCTACCGGCTATGCCGATCTCGGTTTCGATGTGGATGTGGGGCCGCTGTTCCAGACCCCGGAAGAGGCAGCCAAACAGGCTGTTGAAAATGATGTGC
>CAYRBS010000575.1:0-1320 GCA_964422335.1 uncultured Mariniphaga sp.
TTTTATATTCTGTTTGTGTGTTAATTTCGGCTTTCTCACAACATTTTTTAATGGGGTGTTCAGTTTTTGGTTTGAAAGCCGGGCCAACGATTGTTTGTGCCTGGGGAAATATGGGGACTGTAATTTTACACATTCAATTTTTTTTGTGTAATAACCCAAACTGCAGATGTAAACCTGAAATTATTATTATCGTAATTTGTCTCTACCGTTAAATTACACTTAAAATAAGGAATCTCCGAGCTTCTTTCCTAAATCTTTCGTAATTTCATTCAATAAAAAAAACAGAGAGATTATGAAAAAATTAGATACCACATTGTTGCACCCCCGCGATCAAATCAGCATGATTATTGACAAAATTTACAGTAGTGGACTCACTACCACTTCGGGCGGGAATGTGTCGATTATGGACGAAAGCGGTGATATGTGGGTTACTCCTTCGGCTGTTGACAAAGGTTCGCTGCAGACATCCGATATTGTGGTGGTACGCAAAGACGGCACCATTGAAGGCCGGCACAAACCCTCGTCGGAGTACCCGTTTCACAAGGCGATATATGAATCCCGTCCTGACATAAAAGCGATTGTACATGCACATCCACCTGCGCTGGTGTCATTCAGCATAGTGCGTCAAATTCCGGATACCAACATCATTCCCCAGGCCAAATATGTGTGTGGCGATATTGGCTATGCACCTTACGAACTGCCGGGAAGCAATGAACTGGGCGAAGTGATTGCCGGTGAGTTTGACAAAGGTTTCAATGCGGTAATTATGGAAAATCACGGTACGGTGGTGGGTGGAACTGACTTGCGCGATGCATTCCAGCGCTTTGAAACGCTGGAGTTTTGTGCCCGCACCATTGTTTACGGAAACACCATTGGCACACCGCATTATCTTGACGACGAGCAGATTGAAAAGTTTGAAAGCCAGATTCCGCGCCTGCTGCCCGAAATGAGCCACGTGGAACACCCTTCCGATGAACGGTCCATTCGCGAAGAAATTCAGGGAATTGTACACCGTGCCTGCGAACAGGGGTTAATGATTAGTTCTTACGGTACGGTTTCGGTACGCTGGCGGGGCAACGACTTTTTGATTACCCCTACCGATGTGGCTCGCTGGAATATTCAGAACGACGATATTGTGCAAATAAAAGACGGGAAACGTGAACCCGGGAAAACTCCCAGCCGGGCTACCTGGCTGCACCAGGAGATATACAAGCGCAACCCGGGAATCAACTCCATCATTCTTACCCAAACCCCTTACCTGATGGCCTACAGTGTAACCCATGAAAAACTGGATGTGCGCACCATTCCCGAAAGCTGGAT
>CAYRBS010000576.1:0-1320 GCA_964422335.1 uncultured Mariniphaga sp.
CTTTAATAATTTCACCGGCAAAGATCGAAAAAAAGATTGAAATGTCGTTAATTATCTTTGTCTAATTTAATATGAATTTTTATGGTCAACCATAAAAATTTAGTATAAAAATTTATGGCAAACCATAAAAATTTGTATTTTTAAAAAAATATTAGACAATGATTTACCGGTATATTCAGAAAGAATGTTTGAACCATTTGGCAAAAAGCAGGAAGGTAATGCTGATATATGGCCCCAGGCAAGCCGGAAAAACTACTCTTGTGAAAAACCTGGAGAAAAAATCGGGATTAAGGACCTTGTATCTTTCCGCAGATTTGAGCAAAAACGAAAACCTTTTAATGCAGCGTGATTTAAAAATTTATTCTGATCTTACGGAAGGATACCAGCTTCTAATCATTGATGAAGCGCAACGTGTACCGGACATTGGGTTGGTGTTAAAAATTGTGTATGATGAAATGCCGCACCTGAGAGTTATTGCAACCGGCTCATCTTCATTTGATTTGGCAAACAATGCTTCAGAGCCCTTAACCGGACGGAAACGAATTTTTCATCTGCTCCCTTTGTCTTTGGAAGAGATTTCAGATGAAAAAAATAAATATGAATTAGATCAGCAACTGGAAAATCTGTTGATTTATGGATTGTATCCTGAAATTTACACGAGCAGTGCGAATGAAAAAAAGGAAATACTGGAAGACATCAGTGAATCGTATCTTTTTAAAGATGTTTTGCAACTGACAACAGTCAAATATACTGCCAAAATCAGGGATCTGCTTCGCCTGATAGCCTTTCAGGTCGGTCAGCAGGTTTCCATTCATGAGCTAACCAACAAACTGGGAATTAATCGCGAAACAGTTGAGCGTTACATCGATTTGCTGGAAAAAGCATTTGTGATATTCCGACTACCAGCCTTTAGTCGCAACCCGCGAAATGAAATTTCCAAAATGGATAAAATTTATTTTTACGATAATGGAATACGAAACATTTTAATTGATAATTTAAAACCACTTGATTCAAGGACAGATATCGGAAATCTTTGGGAAAACTTTGTTGTGGCTGAACGCAGGAAACAAATTCTTTATCACAGAAAAAATGTACATTCTTATTTTTGGCGAACCTATTCAGGTACAGAAATAGACTACGTAGAAGAAACGGACACAGGCCTTGCAGGTTATGAAATTAAATTGAACAAAGATAAATTCAGAATACCCAAGGCCTGGAAGTCCGAATATGGTGGAGATTTAAAACTTGTCAACCGCAAAAGCTATCTTGATTTTTTGTTGAAAAATAATGGCTGAACCAGTCGCTGAATATTTTCGCAGG
>CAYRBS010000577.1:0-1315 GCA_964422335.1 uncultured Mariniphaga sp.
ACCATGGGTAATACAATCCCATTTCTGTCCATTGAGCCCCGATTCTGTTGGCGTAAATTTCCGGTAGTTCGCTTACCTTTCCATGGTAAGAAAACGCTATCGTGGAAATTTTGTCCTCTTGCGAAAGAGCACTGATATCTATGAATATTTTTCTTGCCACAGGCATAAACCTGTTATCCGATTGGCTTGTGTCAATTATCGCAATATCTTTTCGGTTTAATTTAAAAGAAGTAACATCCATGCCCCGATCCAGATAAAAAGTTAATGTATCATCATTTACATGGCTCAGATTAAGTTCTAAACTTCCGTCAACCTCAATTTCTTGCGCTTGAGGGTCTATACTCAAGTGAATTTCGTAGTGCGGGTAAATCCGTTTTTTCGGTTCTTTATTATTGTTTTGTATGCATCCGCTGAATAAAATGACTGTAAAAATCAAAAAAGTAAATAATTTCACCATAATTGTATCTCCTTTGTTTTTAGTTTTTAGCGTAATACTTATATTTAGATAATCCAAAAGTATGAAAAACGAAATTAAAAATGAACGGACGAGGTTGCTCAAATCGGTAGAACAAATTCTTGATGGGCCGATGATTTTTTTAGGATTTGTTTGGCTTGTATTGCTTGTGTTTGAGTTGGTGTGGGGAATTAACAAAATACTTGAATATGTAGGTTTTGGCATCTGGGGAATCTTTATTATTGATTTCCTGATTAAAATTTCCCTCGCCCCGGAAAAACTTTTATTCCTCAGAAAAAACTGGCTTACCGCCATTTCATTGTTTATTCCCGCATTACGTATATTTCGGATTTTACGGTTTGTCCGGCTTTTACGCGGTCTTCGGGGGATAAGGCTTGTCCGGATCATATCGTCGCTCAACAGAAGCATGCGAAGTGTGGGCAAAACCATGCAGCGTCGTGGCTTTGGCTATGTGATGATTATCACGCTGATCGTAATCTTTGCCGGAGCTGCCGGTATGTATGCCCTGGAAAATCCGACCCCTGGCTTTACCAGTTATTGGCTTGCGCTATGGTGGACAGCAATGCAGGTGATTACGTCGGGTAACGGATTTAACCCGATGACGCCTGAAGGCCGCGGGTTAGCTTTTTTAATTACCATTTTCGGATATAGCATTTTTGGTTATGTTACTGCGACTTTTGCCACCTATTTCATCGGTCGTGATGCCGAGGAAAAAGATGCCCCGATTGCCGGATCGAAGGAAATTGAAGAGCTGAAATCAGAAATCATTGCACTTCGTAAGATCATCGAAAGCCAAAAAAAAGATTAAGCGTTTTGCAATTGTGTAAAGCTTATGAATTT
>CAYRBS010000578.1:0-1312 GCA_964422335.1 uncultured Mariniphaga sp.
GAGCGTTATGTCAGTTTTTTCAGAATATTTGGTAAACTTAACGAATCGAAAACAAAAAACATGAAGAATTTAATCTTTGCAGCTATTATGCTTTTGACTGTAAATAGTCTTCGGGCAAAGGAGGTGCATTGGAATGGCCCTTCAGTCGATTTCTCCCACGGCAAATTAAAAGTTGCTGAAAACAACCGGTTTTTGGTTTTTGAGGACGGTACCCCGTTCTTCTGGCTTGGTGATACGGCCTGGGAACTGTTTCACCGGCTTACAAAAGAAGAAACCGAAAAGTACCTTGAAAATCGACGTGCAAAAGGTTTTTCAGTTATCCAGGCGGTTTTTCTAGCCGAACTGGACGGATTGAATACGCCCAACATGGAAGGCGATAAACCGTTGAAAGACAATGATCCAACCCAAATAAACGAAGCCTATTTTAAACACGTTGACTGGGTAATTAAAAAAGCAGAAGAAAAGGGGTTGTATATTGGGTTGCTGCCCACCTGGGGCGACAAATGGAACAAGAAATGGGGAGAAGGCCCCGAAATTTTTACGCCCGAAAATGCCGAAATTTTTGGAAAACTTCTGGGTGAGCATTATAAGGATTATCACAATATCATTTGGATTGTAGGAGGCGACCGCCCGATTGAAGAAGAAAGCCACCGGCAGATTGTCAGCTCCATGGCTAAAGGTCTGCGCCAGGGAGACGAAGGTGCACATCTTATTACATTTCATCCTACCGGCGGACAGGGCTCGGCCCAATATTTCCACGATGCTGACTGGCTGGATTTCAATATGCGGCAGAACGGACACAACCCGAATTTTACCGGGGTGTATGAAAATACCGGGAAAGATTACGAACGCACTCCTGTAAAACCTGTTATTGACGGCGAACCTATTTACGAAGATCATCCTATACAGTTTAACCCGGAGCAGCATGGACATTCCACCTCGGCCGATGTCAGGCGCACGCTCTACTGGAATTTGTTCAGCGGTGCGTTTGGCCATACTTACGGTCATCACTCCATTTGGCAAATGTGGCAGCCTGGCCGCGAGCCTGTCAATTTTCCGCTGATGCCGTGGTACGAGGCCATCGACCAGCCTGGCGCTGCACAGATGCAGTATGGACGGAAACTGATTGAATCGCGGCCTTTCCTGACACGTATTCCCGACAATTCAATTATTGTTGCTGATGATGTTGCTACTTCAGTTCCCGGTGCAGGACGGTACCGGTTTGTGGCTACCCGCGACCAAAACGGAACCTACGCGATGGTTTATGCCCCGGTTGGTCGGCCGTTTACGGTGCGTATGGATGTGATTCAGG
>CAYRBS010000579.1:0-1311 GCA_964422335.1 uncultured Mariniphaga sp.
GAAAAATATGTGGAACAAATTCCTCATTTGTTCTTGCCAATTCCACAACCTTTCACAGTTGGAGCCAAACTTTCAAACGGGTTAATTATAAGCTATTCAGGGTATAATAATCGTTTCGTTCATTTTAAAATCTCCGCGGGCGAAATGGTATAACAGTTGTCATTCAGGAAATGAATCAGCAAAAAAATTCTTATGAAACGAGCATGGTAAAAATTATCACCCTAGAATATCATTATAACTCCATGCGAGTTACATATGATACCTTTGAAAATTAACAATTAGAATCATATGAAAACAATTGGAACCGAAGAATTAAGGAAAAAACTCGATAACAATGAAGTTACCCTGATTGAAGTGCTGGAAGAAGAAGAATACAACAAATCGCACATTGAAGGGGCAATAAACATTCCGCTCAAAAAAATCAGTTTCAAAGCGCGTAAAAAATTCGACAAGGATGATAACCTGGTGGTGTACTGCTCAGACGAAGATTGCACGGCCAGCTCCACCGCAGCCGAAAAACTCGAAGATTCAGGCTTTAAAAATGTTTGGCATTACAAAGGCGGTAAAAAAGCCTGGAAAGAAGCCGGATTACCAATGGAATAAAAAAGAAAAAAGAAGCGTATCACAAATTAAATCAGCGAAGATGGCAGAAAAAGATAAAATAAGAAGTTTTGAGAACAAGGAATGGCTCGATTCCATTGATTTCATCATTAAAAATGAAGACGAGGAACGGGTGGAAGAAATTATTGAATTGCTCTGGGACCGGGTTTCAGAGAAAGGAATTCAGTTAAGTGCACACCTTAATACACCTTATATAAATACGATTCCGGTATCGGAGGAGAAATCCTACCCCGGAAACCGCGAATTGGAGCGTAAAATAAAAAGTATAGTCCGGTGGAACGCCATGGCAATGGTAGTGCAGGCCAACCGCAAAAAAGAAGGAATTGGCGGGCATATTTCCACCTATGCATCGGCAGCCACGTTATACGAAGTTGGTTTTAACCATTTTTTCAAAGGTGGTGACGGCGATTCGCCGGCCGACATTGTCTATTTTCAGGGACACGCTTCGCCGGGAATTTACGCCCGCTCTTTTCTGGAAGGCCGGCTTTCGGAAACCCAGCTCGAAAATTTCAGAAGGGAGTTAGATCCCGACGGCGGACTTTCATCGTACCCGCACCCGCGGCTGATGGATGAATACTGGCAGTTTCCCACCGTTTCGATGGGTCTTTCGCCAATTATGGCCATTTACCAGGCTCGCTTCAACAAATACCTGCAGGACAAAGGGATGCTGGATGCCCCCGACCAAAAAGT
>CAYRBS010000580.1:0-1311 GCA_964422335.1 uncultured Mariniphaga sp.
CCAGCAGTTCAGAGGTGTTGAACTACCGGCTCGGAGCTACCAATATGACACATGACGGGTTAATTCCCAATGCCGATCTGAATAAAAACAGTTTATCCTTTTCGGCCTCATCAAAACCGCGAAAAAACCTGACTATCAGCACAGACATCAATTTCACCAACAGCTGGGCAAATAATCGTCCTGCCTCCAACCGGGGAACAAACCCGCTTGAATGGGTTTATAAACATCCTTCAAATATCGATATCAGAGACTTAAAAGATTACGGATCGGGGAACGATATCAAACGGGTTTCAGGAGGGCATGAAAATCCTTATTACCTGGCCTATGATGTTAACAACAGCTTTGACAGGTACCGGGTGTACGGAAATTTGATGGCTACCTGGGAAATTTCGCCGGAATTCAGTTTAATGGGAAGGATGACACTGAACAAATCGGACGAGGTAAGGGAAACCAAAATAGCTCCCGGCTACACAGATGAACCCAACAACGGGGCTTATGGAATAGTAAACGGAAATAACCTTGAACGGAATATGGATGTTTTGGCAACGTGGGAAAAACAGTTAGCCGATTTTTCAGTAACGGCCTCTGCCGGTGGAAATTTACTTTACGCCAAATCATCCAGTATCAGCAACTCCTCAAAATCCGGTTCCGGATTAACCGTTCCCAACCTGTTTACCGTAAACAACATCAGTTCGGGTGCATTGAACTACAGCAACTACCGGAGTCAGAAAGCCATAAACAGCGCATACGCCATGGCCAACCTGGGATGGGCAGACCTTATTTACCTCGATTTAACGGCACGTAATGACTGGTCCAGTACACTTCCGGCAGAAAACCGTTCCTACTTTTACCCGTCGGCATCGCTGAGTATAATGGTTGACCAGGTTTTTAATATGGGAAACCAGGTTGAAATGTTTAAAATAAGAGGGGGTGCAGCCCAGGTTGGTAACGACACCTCACCTTACCGGTTATTCCCTACTTTTCAGGATGCAGGCCAGTGGGGAGATGCCATCAGGCTGGCCAAGCAAAGCGGGCTGCTCAGCCCAAATCTTCTGCCAGAAGAAGCAACATCTTATGAAATTGGGACTGACATCCGGCTGTTTTCCAACAGACTACGCCTGGACGGAACTTACTACCAGGTGGACAACAGAAACCAGATTCTTGGCGTTCCGCTGGCTGCTTCCACCGGTTTTAGCGGCGTGCAAATCAATGCCGGTCTTTTACAAAGCACAGGAATTGAATTTCTTTTGGGTGTAACACCTGTTAAAACAACCAACTGGAACTGGGATTTGAACCTCAATTTCACCAAAA
>CAYRBS010000581.1:0-1295 GCA_964422335.1 uncultured Mariniphaga sp.
TATTTATTCCAAATCCCTTTGGCGGTCTTATTCAATAATTTATAGGTTTGGGTAGGTTGTATAACTGCCCCAATAGTATGTGTGCAAATAATTGCCATTACAATGCCGGTACTGTTGTTGAATATATTCCCAAATACATAAATCAGAATCAAATAGACCAAAATCCCAACAAACGTCAGGTAAACCGTCAATTTCAATTTGCCTATTCCGTTAATAAAACTGGAATACGGGGCAATCGCTATTTGCATAACCGAATAGATACCAAGTGAAGCAGAAAGTCCAATCGGAATTTTAATCTCATCGCCAACCCAAATTTTATAGGCCCAATTGCTTATAACAATCATTAAAATAATGCCAAATGCAAAAAGCAGGGAAAGCATGTTTAGCTGTTTAAGCGTTCTTTTTAGCCATCCGTAGTCTGACTTTGTATAAGCATCAGTAACGGCAGACCACATGGGGCTCATTACAATTGAAAACACCATAACCGGAATTTGAAAGTATTTAAAAGCAATGTTGAAAACGGCAACCTCCCCGGGGCCATAAAACTGCGTGATAAAAATATTTGATGTAGAAAAAACAACAATGTAAGCAATTTGTAAAAAGAAAAATTTCGCCCCCAGTTTTATTAAATCATTGCTGAGTTTAAAGTCAACCTCCTTAATGGATGGTTTTAATTTTTTGTACCGGCTATTATATGACACAATTGAAACCACGATAAAAAGCAATACCGGAATGGCACTTATAATTGTGCCCAACAAAACCAAATCACCTTTTAACGTTATTCGCGTTAATATTAATACAACTACAAATGACAACAGGTTTCCGCCGGTTGTCATCATTTTTGTAACCGCCGGTTTTTGATCTGCGAGATAAACTACCGAAATCAGATGTACAATAAAACGAAGGATAAAAAAAGTAAAAACAATGGATGTTAAAACATATAACTCGCTATTATCAATCGTTTTCGTGTTGAGTATCGAATTCCAGTTTAAAAAGAAATTACTTACATGAAACACGACAAGAACAACGCTAAAAATGCATATTAAAATGGCATAAGTTGTACTTACATATTTTCTTCCCAAACTTAAATTATCCTTTGCCAGCGCTTCGGCCAGTTTGTTTCTGAGCCCGTTGCCCAGGCCAATGTCGAAAAAACTAAACCACCCCAAAATGGAAGTTAACGTTATCCATATCCCGTATTTTTCCTGCGTCAGATAGTCTAGCAACAAGGGCACATAAAGCAATCCGATTAAAACGCTAAGTCCCTGGATAAAAAATGAATAACCTATTTGTCT
>CAYRBS010000582.1:0-1294 GCA_964422335.1 uncultured Mariniphaga sp.
TAATCCCGAACCATTCCAAAAGTTTAGAGATTCGTTCCTGCAAAGTTTCTTCTTTTGAAGCCCGCCCAAGAACTATGATTTTATAACCACTTTTAAGCATAGAGGCCATTAAGTGGCTGCCCAAAAAACCGGTAGCTCCGGTCAGGGCAATTACTGACTTTTTTTTGGTTGATAACATAATAACTTTGGTTTTATGAATATAACAGGTTTTCTTTTCTGCTAAATCCCTGGTAGAGTACATAAGGATGTCCTTTTACAGTACCGGTATTCACTGAATATTCATCAATCAAATTATTTGCTTCAGTTGCTGCAATCCTTATTCTGCGAATTTCGTCCGGGTCATTGTGATCAAAGAAGTAATCATACTCAAAAATGCATCTTTTCCCATTATCTATTGGAGTGATAAATCCGAAATCATTCTCAATCTGATGCTTGTCAGCAATTAGTTTAAACTTGTTACTAAGTTCGTTAATTAAAGCATTGTCTATTGGCAGGTAAATAAGAACAGGCAAAAAGGGTTTTTTGCGACCTATGCGGGTGCTCATTATCCTGTACATATTCTGCCACACCAGATCGGTAATTTCAGGGCGCGCGAAAAGCTTTTCAAAAAACGGCCTCAATTCCGGGTCAATCTCCTGTGAATACAAGGCAGGAGATGAAGAAAGTGCGGTTTCCAAGAGTTCAGCAAAACTTTTAATTCGTAAATACGAATAGGGCTCATCATCGGAAAGTTCATTTATAAGATTCAGCCATGGCGCGGATTTTAGTGAGGGCGATCCAAGGTAAAGCGCTGTAAAAATATGCTGGTCAAAGAATGGAAAACCCATTTCGTTGATATTGCGAATGGCAAATTTATCCCCGATTACAACAACAAGATATGGTATGTCTAATTTATGAATAAAAATATCTTTGATTTCTGAAGCAAGTTTTTTGGTAGTGGAAAGAAAGGTGGAAATATACTCAGTTCCGAGGATTCCTAAAGCCACACCAATATGCCTGACTGCGCAGTCCCTTATAAAATCAAGTGCATTGTCAAGCGTTTGAAAGGGAACCAGAATTCCGCTTTCATCATCGGTTACAGGATGAAGCCTGATGTTGGCTGAGACGCAAATGCCCGGAGAATTTTTATGTTCCAGATTTTTGTAGGAATAAAGATTTGGAGACGATGAATCATTCAAATTAAAAAATGTACCGTCGTGACTAACAAATTCGGCATCAACAAAATTGTCGGCATTTATGCCATAAGTTGTCGAAAACGTTGACATTATTCCGGAACCCATGATATTGGCACAAA
>CAYRBS010000583.1:0-1288 GCA_964422335.1 uncultured Mariniphaga sp.
TATTGTTTGATTAAAATTTGCCCTAACAATTTAGAGAATTTTACCCGGAATAAAAGTAGTTTTGGGTTAAAATGCTACCCCAACGTTAAAACCCATTCGTAAACCGGGAAACAGGAAAGGCAATTTTGTTGTGTGATTATCCTCGTTGACTTCATGGTTCAGTCGTTTGTGCAGGTAATCAATGTCGGTGAAAACATCATCTACATGACTGGTAACCATGCCGTAATCAAATCCATCAGGTTTTGGGTCCACCATGTATTCCAGTTTGCCCATGTGGTAATCGAGCCCGGCACCGAAGAAGTAAAGATCGACGGAGAATATTTCGTTGAATACCCACTGGTAACCCAGTTGTCCTCCTATTCCAATGGTATTTAACCTCGAATCAACGTTAAACTGGTAGTTTTCTATTTCATCGGTATAATCAACAGCCTGATTGAAATAACGAAGATACGGTGCGATGTAGAATCCTTCCGGGCTTCTTTTTTGCGAAATGTAAAACCGGTATTCCACCGAAGTACTGATTCCGCCGTTCACTTCAATGAGGTTGTAAGCTCCCGGTGTTATCGTTTCTTCTGATATGAAAGGACTGGTTGTTGGTTTTAAATAACCAAGTTTAAACTGAACAGAGTTGTTCCGGCCTAAATTCCTTTCGTAATTGAGGTTGTAATGTCCGAGTAAGGCATCGGAAAAACCAATTTTAATGGAGTTGTCTTGTGCAAACAGGTTGGTAGCCAGGAATAAAAAAATAATTGTAGTAAGGTAATTGCAGGATTTAAACATAGCTTGATTATTTGAATTTAGTTAAAAATACAGCATTCACTTTTAATTTTCACTTTTTTGCGCTGTAAAGTTCTTAACAATTATCGTTTCGTTTCATTTTTTGCAGGGCGGTTTTAGAAGTTTTTGCCTGAAATGACTTTCATGCCTAAATCCTGCAATTCATTTTTCATTTTGGTAAACTTTTCATTATCCAGCGCGCGCGTGGCATCTTCAATCAGGGTGGCCGAAAAATTTTCTTTCAGGGCATCTTTTATTGAATAGTAAACGCACACATCGGCAGCCAGGCCACAGAAGTAGAGTTCGGTTGCTCCCTTCTCGCGAAGGTACCCTGCCAGTCCCGTGCTTTTTTTATGGCCGTTGTCGTAAAAACCGCTGTAACTGTCAATTTCCGGATCCATGCCTTTCCTGAAGATGGCTTCGATTTTTTCCGTTTTCAGTCCGGGATGAAATTCAGCGCCTTTTGAATTCTGAACGCAGTGATCGGGCCACAGGATTTGATCCATCCCGC
>CAYRBS010000584.1:0-1288 GCA_964422335.1 uncultured Mariniphaga sp.
CAAAAAGATACCCTGACAGCTACGCTTACAAAAACAGAAAATATTGCTTCCGGCAATGATTTGTTTGAAACCGTAAAAGACGCAGAAATTGTTTTGTTCGAAAATGGTAAAAGTATTGGGAGTTTTTATTCTGATTCAAACGCTTACTTTTTGGTTTACAAACCCAAACCGGGAAAAACATACCGGCTGGAAGCAAATACAGGAAACGATAAAGTTTGGGGTGAAACTACTATCCCAAAAACAGTTGAAGCAAATATTAAAGAATTGGCTTCATCGATGGAAGGATATCGGGTTTCAATTGAAGATAATAAAGACGAAGATAATTTTTACTGGGTAACGGCAACAGGTTTTGAAGGAGCTGAGGGAAACCAAACAAAAAATATTGCATGTGTTATCTATTCCAACTTTGAATATGCCGACGATTTTAATCAAAGAATTTATGACAACGGCATTTTCCGTTTTGAATACGAATACTACTTGCGGTTTAACGATTTACAGCTATCAGAACAAATAACTGAAATTGTATTCAGACCTCAGTGCATCAGTTATCCCGAAGAAGTATTTGTACTGTCAACCGATTATCACCTGGATAAATACATGAAATCAAGTCTGTTGTTGCTGGAAATGGAATTATTTGCCGAAGAAATGCCCGTAATTTATTCCCCGCAACCCGTGTATTCCAACATTCACGGCGGCACCGGAATTTTTGGCTCGTTTAACAGTGTTTCAAAGGTGTTTGCAAAAGATTAAAGCATGGCAGTAAAACATAAATATGATTCAGGTATTCAATCCTTCAATCATTGCTCAGTAAGTCATACCATGACTTCGAGTCATAGTATGACTTTGAGCTTGTTTTTACTTTGCCTTTTCTGTTCGTTTCAGGCATTTTCACAGGCTCCTGTTGTCAGTGGCTATATTTCCGATGCTTCTTCGGGCGAGCGGCTTTCCGGGGCAACAGTGTATGTTCAGGAAACCAACGAAGGAACCATCAGCAACGAATACGGATTTTTCAGCATAAAAATACCGCGCGAAAAAACATCGCTTGTATTCCGTTTTGTAGGCTACGAACCGGAAATACTCACCCTTTCTCTTTCAAACGATACGGTTATAACTATTCAGCTTAAAACAAACAATACCCTCGGCGAAGTGGAAGTAAAAGCCCCGCCGGGTGAAAACTTCATCCTTTCACCCTCCATGAGCAGGCATCGGTTGAATGCCCGGCAGGTGGAACGCATTCCGGCTGTTTTGGGCGAACCCGATTTGTTGAAAACCATTCAGTTGCTTCCCG
>CAYRBS010000585.1:0-1286 GCA_964422335.1 uncultured Mariniphaga sp.
TGTTTCGGCAGTTTTATTGTACGAAATGTAGTTGGCCATCACTTTGTATTCGCCGGGTTTTACTCTGAAAGTGAAATTGCCGTCGAAATCGGTGTAGGTTTTCATGTCGGTGCCTTCGAGCTGAATTTCAACTCCGGCCAGTAATTCACCCGATCCTGAGTCGGCAACTGTTCCGGTTAAAACGGTAGTTGCTTCGCTGTTGGTGTCAGCTGTTGCTTCTCCTTTTTTTTCTTCGGCATATCCTGCAAATGCAAGAAATACGATTAGTGTAGCGAATAATAATTTTTTCATTTTTTATGAATTTTAATTCAATGTAAAAATACGGCGGTGCTGTTAAACAGGAGTTACAGAATTATTACACTTTTATTACATCTGCTGTTAATACTGGCGTTCGTTGATTAACTCACCTTTTTCGTTGTAGTTTTTCCAGGTTCCGCTTTTCTCGCCGTTGCTGTATTGAAGCACGTACAAAAGTTGGCCGTCGTCGTTCCATATTTTCCAGGTTCCGTGTTTTTTACCGTTTTTGTAGCGGGCTACCGAAACTTTAATGTTGTTCTGATTGTAAACCACCCATTTACCGTGCATTTTGTTGTTTTTGTAGGAACGGATTTCGTTGAGTGTGCCGTCTTCAAACCAGATTTTTGTTTTTCCGTGTTTGAACCCGTTTTTGAATCGGGCGGTCATTTTTACATTGCCATTTTCGTGGTGCGTAGTCCATTTGCCGGTATAAAGTTCTCCGTTCAGGAAATAGGTGCCTTCTTTTTCAATTAGTTCCTGGCCGTTCGAAATCCCGGTGATTCCCAACAGGAAAAGCAGTAAAATAATTGTTCGTTTCATTCTTTTTTTAATTACAGTGTTTGAATTGAATTGCAGTGATTTTCAGTTTAAAAACAATTACAGAAATGAAAATGGAAAAAAGCCCCGGGATGAACCGGGACTTTAGTTTGCCAGGCTGAAACGGCCTGGTTTTCAAACACTGCAATTGTTCTTGTTCTGTTCATTTATAAATTTGCTTCTGTCCAGCTCCAGCCCGAAATATCAACCTGAGTTCCCGAGTTGTAATCGGCCTCCGGATCGGCCTCGGCTCCGTCAATCTGAACGTTCGACAATGGGCCATCATCTTTCATATCGATGTTCACCTCATAACCTTCAAGATAAAGATTGGTAATGGTTGCACCCGATTCTTTTTTGAACTGCAGCGCCGTTCCCCCTGTCGTTGAAATGGCAGTCAGGTTGATGAGTTTTGGATTTGCATTGTCTTTATCGGCTTCAACAGCAGTTGAAAA
>CAYRBS010000586.1:0-1285 GCA_964422335.1 uncultured Mariniphaga sp.
TCAGTTAATTTTACTAAATTTTGGGAGATAATATTCCTGGTTTTATTTTTTTCAATATTGTACATAATGATTTGATCACCATCCCCCCGGTAAAGTCCATTCATGAAACTACAATCAGCTATCGGTTCTTCAATTTGAATTAACGAACGGCCGTCGCCCATAATATTCATGGCATGGATATTATTGATTTTTCCAGTCTGAGAATCTTTCCCATATCCTCTGCCGCCAACCAGCATGGCATTGTAGCCACCTTCAAATATTACTCCATTGATATATACATTATTGGTGCTGGCTACATCGTTTGCCCTTATGGCAATAGCGCGGGTAGCACTTTCACAGACTATATTGGTAATGTAAATATTCTCCGTATCATCCTCCGGCCCCCTCCATTTCCGGGAGGTTACCATAGTAGAATTCAACGTTCCTCCTTCCACATTGTCAGAATAGATTCCAAGCGTTGACAAGGCAATAAAATCGTCACCTGTTTTTCCCGAAATATTATCAATCCGAAAATTCTTACAACCATGCCGGAGATTTATCCCATCCCTGTTCCTCACAAGTTGTTTCTTGTCATCTATAACGCTGCTTTCAGGATTATTGAATCGTATATTTGAAAGTTCGGCATTCAATACCCTTTCATGACTGACAGCCCAGGCATGGGTATTTTCAATACTAACATTTTTCAATTGAAATCCATCAACAAATGCCATGAGAATCATAATATTACGCCAATCACCGGTCTGTTTTACTCCTTCTTTGCCAGCATCGGAGCCATATGTAATCCTCCAGTTACCGGTTTCCTTTATGTCTTTCCCGGGACTTAAACTAAGTTTTTTGTTCCCGTCTCCGGTAGCCCGGGGATTTTCCGCCCCTTTTAATATTACATTCCCAATTCCTGTTATGCTGATGTTATTATTCCACTCAGGATCGGTAATACCAACACCCACATTATCACTACGAAACATATTATCTCTGCATCTATCAGATAGTTGAATCGTACAGTTTTCAATGGTAACCGTTATATTGGAGGGCAATAATATGGCACTATCCAGTAACCAACTATTGGTGCCATTGGAATTATTGGCAGGGATGATTACTTTTCCGGTTGTTCCGGAGGCTTTATCGACAGCTGCCTGAATTCGTTCAGTATCAGTCCCGTTAAATTGATTGGGGGAAATTTCTTTTAAACTATTACCATTTTGCGTGGAGCAACCATTCAAAAGTATAAAACTCAGAAAAAATACTAAGTGAATAAAATATGTTTTTGTCATAGCTTTATTTTTTT
>CAYRBS010000587.1:0-1285 GCA_964422335.1 uncultured Mariniphaga sp.
AACGGATCAGCCGCTCTTTTATCTTATCCTGGCCAATTACATCTTTGAAAAACATGTTCCAAAAATAATGGTTTTGAAAAGGATAATGGCATTATCACATTTTTATTTATTTATGAATTTTGGATACTCAGCGTAACTCATCGGTTTCCTGCCGGATATATTTTTTATCTTTGATTAAATTTTAAAAAATTCAATAAAAAACGTATAAAATGCAAACAATTCACAACTACGATTTCTCAGGAAAAAAGGCGCTAATCCGCGTGGATTTTAACGTGCCTCTGAACGAAAATTTTGAGATTACCGACGACAACCGGATGAAGGCAGCGCTTCCCTCCATTAAAAAGGTAATTGAAGGCGGCGGTTCCCCGCTGATTATGTCGCACCTCGGACGCCCGAAAAACGGGCCGGAAGAAAAGTTTTCGCTGAAACACGTGGTGAAACATTTGTCGGAACTGCTGGGTGGCGCCACGGTAAAAATGGCACCCGACTGTATTGGCGATGAAGTGAAAAAAATGGCCGCCGAACTCAAGCCCGGCGAAGTGCTGATGCTCGAAAACCTGCGTTTTTACAAAGAAGAAACTGCCGGTGACGAAGGATTTGCCAAAAAACTGGCCGAAAACGGCGATTGCTGGATCAACGATGCCTTTGGAACAGCACACCGCGCCCACGCTTCTACCGCGGTAATTGCCAAATTCTTTCCCAACGACAAAATGTTTGGCTACCTGATTGAAAGTGAAGTGGAAAGCCTCGACAAAGTGGTAAAAAACCCGAAACGGCCATTAACGGCCATCATGGGCGGAGCAAAAGTTTCATCGAAAATTACCATCATTGAAAACCTGTTGGATTCAGTAGATAACCTGATTCTCGGGGGCGGGATGACCTACACTTTTGTGAAAGCAAACGGCGGTGAAGTGGGCGGTTCAATTTGTGAAAACGATTACCTGGAAACGGCCAAAAACATTGAAAAACTGGCCAAAGAAAAAGGCGTGAACCTGATTATGGCAACCGATGTGGTAGCTGCCGATGATTTCAGCGAAAATGCCAATACAAAAATTATGCGGGCCAACCAGATTCCCGAAGGATGGCAAGGGTTGGATGCCGGCCCCGAAAGTATTGAAAAATTCAAAGAGGTAATTGAAAACTCGGGCACCATCCTCTGGAACGGACCGGTAGGCGTGTTCGAAATGGATAAGTTTGCCGAAGGTTCGAAAGCCATTGGCGATGCCATCGTAAAAGCAACTGAAAAAGGCGCTTTCTCGCTGGTAGGTGGTGGCGACTCGGTAGC
>CAYRBS010000588.1:0-1281 GCA_964422335.1 uncultured Mariniphaga sp.
TACGCAGATTATTTCCGATGTATTTATTCCAGAGCGCATTGGAATCGTAAAAAAAGGAGAGATCGCCCAGAATAACGGTGTTTGTTTTTTCTGATTCCGATGAAAATCCTACCGCTGTGGAAAGCGATCCATCGATTCCACTTACGCCGCGGTTGCTGAAATACTGAACGTTTTTAGCGGCTTCAAATAAAAGTGCGTACCGCACCGGCGAGCTGTTTCCGAGGTGCAACACCGAATTTTCAGGGATAAAATTTTGAATTTGGCTAAAGACTTTTAAATCACAAAAGCCGGTTTCATCAATAAAAATATCGCGCATCCCGGCTACTTTTTTCTCCTGATTTTTCCATTTTTCAGAATAAACTTTTCCTTTTGGTTTAAGATGAGGCAGAAGCTGTTCGAAAAGAATTTCAGGAGTTGAATCAATTACACGCGTTAACGATTGATAAGTGTCGGCGTGCTGATTCGATTTTGAAATGTGCCAGTGCGCCGCCGGGTTATTTTTCCGCAGAAAATGCTTGAGCGGTTTGGAAACAAACGAACCGCCGAAAGTGATCAGTAAATCAGGTTGAAAATTTACAACATTTTCAGCAAGCAGCGAGGTAATCAACAAATCAGGAATTCCGCAAAATTGGGGATGATTCAAATTGGCCAGGTTTTCTTTTAAAACCACGGCGCCTGTTTTTAAAGCAATATTTGCCAGTAAATTTTCCAGCTTTGGATTTGGATGTTGCTGACCGGCGAGTATCAATATCTTTTCGGAACGATTAAAATTTTCAGAAAGATGTTGAAGTTCGTTTTCTGTTAAGATGGATTGCGTTTTAGTCGCTTCAATTACTTTAACCTCCGGCAGGTTTTCATCCAGTAAATCGTGCAGCGGCTCTTCCAGCGGAATGTTGATGTGCACCGGTCCCGGTGTTACTGAAATTGACAGATTCAGAGTTTCGTTGATTTCTCTTCCGGCAAACCACAAATCTTTTTCCGTTTCGTTCAGCGGCAACGAGATTTCTTTTTTAATGAAATCGCGGTAAATATTGTTTTGCCGGATGGTTTGGTTTTCCAGTTGATCGACCCAGTAGGGCGGTCGGTCGGCGGTGAGAACCACCAGCGGGATGTTGCGGTAAAATGCTTCGGCCACCGCCGGGGCGTAATTAAGCGTGGAAGTTCCCGAACTGCAAATCAGCGCGACCGGTTTTTGAATCGACTCGGACAAACCGATGGCAAAATAGCCGGCGCTGCGTTCGTCCACAATATTACGACAATTAAAATTAATGTTAGTTGCCA
>CAYRBS010000589.1:0-1280 GCA_964422335.1 uncultured Mariniphaga sp.
CCTGACTTTTCATGTAATCGATCAAATTCTTCGATGTGTATAATTTGAGCGGATTGAATTCCGTCACTCCATCGGGATTTGGGTCATGTGAATTGTGCGTAAACCGGGCCAGATCAAAAATCACTTCTTCTTCACCACCCTCCGGTTGAATGGTCATATAAAACCGGCCGGTTTCAGCATCTCCCTCTTTGTAGTAATATTCCAGGGTGAACCATTTCCCGATGGGCACCTTCACTTCCTGATTTATTTCAGACCAGAGCGTGGTGTATTTCTGGCTGTTATCTTCAAACAACTCACAATCCTGTCCGTCGAGTATAAAATAAAGGTCGCTTTCGGTTTCCACAGGTTTTCCCAGACCGAGTGTAATGCGGAAACCATAAGGAACATCGTGGCTCCAGGTAATGTTGTTCCAGAATTCTGCGATAGTCAGCCAGTGGATTTTACCGGGATAAGTGCGTACTGTATTGAAATCTTCGGGCAGAAAAATGCGCACCGACTGGTAAAACTCCTTCAACCCTGTTTCCCCGCCGTAAATGTTTGCCTGGATGCGCCCCTTGCTTCCTCCCACATTCGGTTCGTTGAGCCAGAAATGCAGCACATTGTTTCCGGGATTGCCGGGTTCAGGAATTATTTTTGCAAACCGCTGGGAAGGTTCCCCTCCCTGGTATTGCAGGTTGAAATTCCCGACAGCAGGATGGTTATCCAGATCGGCTTCCCAGTCGTTTTTCTCTTCAACCGATTTATCGGTTCCCACTATGTCAGCATCATTTCCCTTTGAAATTATGTGTGATTCCGGTTCAAAACCCGACTGAAAAATCAGTTCCGGCGCATTGATTTCACGAAAAAACCAACGCACACCGGGATCATCATCAGTGCCCATTCCACCTAAATCATATCGATTCTTCATGTCCTGATCGGCTGCCTGAAACCAGGGGTTGGAATGTAAATGCACGAACAGACCGGGCTGTTTTTTCGCGGCCTCAATTTCTTTTAAATGAATTTCTTTCCCTTTTTCTGAATAAACTCCCTGAGGCAGAAACTTTTTTGTCCAGCCGCCAAATAACTCCACATTCACAATGGGTTTTTCCGGCACACCGTTTTCCTTAAAATAATTGTAGTGCCAGCCGCTGTGGTGACCGTCTTCAATATCGCCGTGAAATGTATCGAAAAGCAACACATCCACGTGGTCCGATTTGCCAATAACAACATTTGAACTGTCGTGGTAACCGCCCGCGCCAACAATGCGGTTGGGATCGGTTTCTTTTGCCTCTTTACACAGG
>CAYRBS010000590.1:0-1276 GCA_964422335.1 uncultured Mariniphaga sp.
CAATGAGCAATTCAAAAGTTCGGGTACGTTTTGCCCCCAGTCCAACCGGACCGCTTCATATTGGCGGTGTAAGAACCGCACTTTTTAACTACCTTTTTGCGAAAAAAAACGGGGGTGATTTTATCCTGCGAATTGAAGACACCGACCAAAACCGTTTTGTTCCGGGAGCCGAAGCGTACATTCACGAAAGTTTAAACTGGTGTGGCCTGCATCCCGACGAAGGGCCTGTGGCAGGTGGTGAATACGGCCCCTACAAACAAAGTGAACGTAAAGAACTTTATAAAAAATATGCCGATCAACTGGTTGAAAATGGCTGGGCCTATTTTGCATTCGATACGGCCGAGGAAATTGAAAAGCTCAGAAAAGAAGCCGAATCGAAAGGTGAAACATTTTCTTACGGCATTGCAACACGAAACAACTTAAACAACTCGGTAAATCTGCCACAGGAAGTGGTGAAGAAAAAAATAGCCGACGGCGAAAATTATGTTATCCGTTTCAAAATGCCGGAGGATGTGGACGTTACCGAAACGGACCTGATTCGTGGCGAAGTTACCTTCAATACCACCAAAAGCCTGGACGACAAAGTACTGTTCAAATCCGACGGAATGCCAACCTATCACCTGGCCAATGTGGTGGATGACCACCTGATGGAAATTACACACGTTATCCGCGGCGAAGAGTGGTTGCCTTCCATGCCGTTGCATGTTTTGCTGTACCGTGCGCTTGGCTGGGAAGATACAAAACCCCGGTTTGCACACATGCCGCTCACCCTGAAACCTACAGGCAAAGGAAAGTTAAGTAAACGCGACGGCGACAAAATGGGATTCCCGGTTTTCCCGCTGGAATGGAAAGACCCGAAAACCGGCGAAATTTTCCACGGGTACCGCGAGGACGGTTATTTCCCGGAAGCATTTATCAATATTCTGGCCTTTCTGGGCTGGAATCCGGGAACCGAACAGGAGTTTTTTTCACTCGATGAATTAATTGAAGCTTTCAGTCTCGACCGTGTTGTTAAATCGGGCTCCCGCTTCGACCCGGAGAAAGCGAAGTGGTTCAACAAACACTATTTCCAGCAAAAATCGAATGCCGCACTGGCTGAACTTTTCAAACCGGTATTAAACGAAAAAGGCATTTCCGCACCCGCTGAAAAAATCGAGAAGGTGGTTGCAGAAGTGAAAGAACGGTGCACGTTTGTTTCCGATTTGTGGGAACAGGGCCATTTCTTTTTTGTGGCACCCGGTTCTTACGACGAAAAAACCATAAAAAAACGCTGGAA
>CAYRBS010000591.1:0-1269 GCA_964422335.1 uncultured Mariniphaga sp.
GGCGATTTGGGAGTTTTCGGGCATCCCACCATTAAAACGCCCCACCTCGACAAAATGGCCTACGAAGGCCAGAAGTGGACCAGCTTTTATGTGGCGGCGCCGGTTTGTACACCCAGCCGCGCCGGGTTGCTCACCGGTAGGTTGCCCATCCGATCGGGCATGTGCAGCGACAAGCGACGGGTGCTCTTCCCCGATTCCAACGGCGGACTGCCCCAAAGCGAAATAACGATTGCTAAAGCGTTAAAAGGAAACGGGTACCAAACTGCCGCTATTGGCAAATGGCACCTCGGACACAAATCGCCTCATCTGCCCACCGACCACGGGTTCGACAGTTATTTTGGTATCCCCTACTCCAACGACATGGACAAAGTGGAAAAAACCAACCATTTCACACTGGCGGAGAACGAACGGTATCAGGCCTACAATGTTCCGCTGATGCGCGATAAGGAAATTGTGGAACGGCCTGCGGACCAGCGGACCATCACAAAACGATATACCGAAGAAGCGGTTTCAAAAATTAAAAACCTGAAAGACGAACCCTTCTTTGTGTACCTGGCACATTCCCTTCCGCATATTCCCCTCTTCCGGTCAGAAGAGTTTAAGGAAACTTCGGTAGCAGGGTTCTACGGCGATGTAATTGAAGAAATCGACTGGTCGGTGGGACAAATCCTGAAAACGCTGAAAGAAGAAGGGCTGGATGAAAATACGCTGGTGGTTTTTACCTCCGACAACGGCCCGTGGCACACATTTAAAACACACGGAGGAACTGCCGGATTGCTGCGTGGTGCAAAAGGCGGGACTTTTGAAGGAGGAATGCGCGAACCCACCGTTTTCCGTTGGCCGGGAAAACTGAAACCGGGCGTGGTGATGGAAATGGCTACTACTATGGACCTGCTGCCCACCTTCTGCCAGCTCTCCGGAACCAAACTCCCCGGCGACCGGATGTACGACGGATACGATATTTCACCGCTGCTTTTGGGAACGGGCAAAAGCGAACGCGATGTGGTATTTTACTACCGGGGCGAACAGGTTTATGCCGTCCGCAAAGGCGATTTCAAAGCCCATTTTATCACGCAAAATGAATACGGAAGTCAAACGGCCCATCCCATTACTGACCCGCCAACTGAAATTAAAAATGCCGCTGAAACCCAGGATACGCCACTGCTTTACAATGTGAACATTGATCCTTCAGAAAAATTCAATATTGCAGAAGAACATCCGGAGGTAATTGCCGAAATCAGAAAAGTGCTGGAAAAACATAAAGCAGGA
>CAYRBS010000592.1:0-1269 GCA_964422335.1 uncultured Mariniphaga sp.
CGATTTTTCTTATGGCGACATCAGGCTGGTGATGGCAGCAATGAACCGCTAAAAAACCTGATAAGTTTCACATGCTATTTCAACCAATTGGTAGTCAGCAAATCTTCAATCGGCTTAAAATGTTTTTGGTTATTTGTCACAAGGACAAAATCATTTATCATAGCAATCCCGGCAATCAATAAATCAGGAGTCCCAATTAATATTCCATTTCGCCTCAATTTCCCGTACTGAATGGCAGACAATCTTATTGACGATACAGAAAGTTTAACAATATTACATTTTGATATAAACTGTTCAAATAGATCTTTTTGTTTTTCTGCATTTTTGTATTCAAGACCGGCAAGAATTTCAAAGTATGTAATCTCTGAAATATTAATACCCCTGAAACCATCTTTAAACAAAAAATTCCGGAAATTTTTTATGACTTTATTATCCCCTTTCAGATAAAAGGAAAGGATATCGGTATCAATCAAAAAATTATTCATAAAATTCTTGTTCGACCCAAATTTCTGTTTTCATGAAGGTCATCGGTCAACTCCCTGAACAAGTCCGAGTCAAGATCCTTAAAAATACCGGCATAAGACATAACATCTTCTTTTGGACTGTTCTTTTCTTCGATCCGATTTAAATAATTCTCCAAATCATATAAATTTTTCGGACTTAGAGCATTTATGCGTCGAATAAGATTTCTTCTTACAGTATTTTTTGTTTCTGTCATTTTCTCAACTTATTTTTAAACAAATTTATAAAAAAACAAATGACTTTCAATTATATAATCATAAGACACAAAATTGATTTAGTCAACTGACTAATCTCTATTTTGCATCTTTTGCTGAAAAATTCCTCATAAAAATGTTTCTTGCTGTTTTGAATCTGAAGGTACATGTCTTATCATTAAAAATCCTTTATTTTCTTTTTAAGTGCTTGCAATTTGCATTTACTTAACTAATATTCAGAACAATGCACATCAAAGAAATCATTTCGGTCCAAAAAGAAAAATTAAAAAGACACTCCCTGCGCAGGAATTAGCTTTGGGTGAAATTATAATCAACAACGGGCAGTGCCAGTTGCTCACGCAGTCGGTTTCGCGTTTCGAACTGATTAAAGCGACGGACAGAAAATTAAGATAAACCCACAAACCCGCGAGGTGACAATGAAGTTTAAAATGCCGGTATAATTTCGTTTTATTGGCTGATGGAAGTGTTTGTATGATCATAATTTTTAACGTCACACTCCATTTATCCTCCGCTGCAATTATTTTCCGGCAGC
>CAYRBS010000593.1:0-1267 GCA_964422335.1 uncultured Mariniphaga sp.
TTATGTTTGCCAAAACGTAAACACCCCCTTGTTCAAGCCAGTTGGTTCCGGTAATGGCTGAATAACGCGGTAGTTGGGGCACTTCAAAACCTCCGTACGCGTATAGCAACGTGGGGTTGCTGCCATCCCATTTCACGGATTTTGCATGCACCACAAAATAGGGGATACGGGTGCCATCGTTCGAAACGGCTTCATACTGTTTGACTTCATATTTTTCGGTATCGAACCAGTCGGGGAGCGATTTTACAGCCGAAAATTCACCGGTTTCGGCGTTGCCGTAATAAAGCGTGGATGGTTCGAGGAAATTCTGGAAATAGAAAAAAAAGTGGTTGCTGAATTCATCCGTAGCATCTATCGAAACATTTCCAAAATCGGGCACATCCATTTTTTCTTTTTCCCAGCCATTGTTGTATCTGAAGGCATAAAGTTCGCTTTTTACATTTACCAGCATATTCACCAGCAGTCGGTCTTTGGTAACCGATAATTCAGTTATGCTCGAACGGTCATCCGGTTCAATAACTAGCTGAAAATTCATTTTACCGGCAATCAAATCGTTGTAATCAATACTGATAACCGAACCTTGCGAAAATGTTTGGTCAGTTAATTTCCAGTCGGATTTCAACTGAAAAATTACCATATCGTTGAAAATGGTAGCCAGGTCAATGTCATCGGGCAGTTCGGGTTTTATCAGTTCTCCGTTTTCAATAAAGTAGTAAGATCCTTCGTAAAACGAAGTTCGGTGCGAAACCAGTTGGTAAACCTTGTTTTGTGTTCGATGGGCCGACCCCCAAATTGCCATGTCATTTTCTGAACCTTTAAAAATTTCGCGGGCATTTTCCAGTTTGGTTCCTCTTTTCCAGATTTTTACCTGGGTGGGGTAGCCCGATGTAGTAACACCTTCGCCAAAATCGGTAGAAACCATCAGTGTGTTTTTGTCAATCCAGCTGGCTCCGCCTTTGGCTTCGGGCAGATAAAACCCGTCTTCAACAAACGACCTGGTAGTAATGTCAAATTCTTTTACAATAACCGCATCTCCACCGCCTTTTGAAAGACTGACCAGGAATCGGTTGTAGTCGGGGTACAAACCTGAAGCACCTTTAAATACCCATTTAATTCCGTCTTCCTCTGCCAGCTCATCTATGTCGAGCAGGATTTCCCAATCCGGGTTTCCGTCAATATAACTTTCGCGGGTTGCTCTTCGCCAAATCCCACGTTCATGCTCCTTGTCCTGCCAGAAATTGTAAATATAATCACCACGGATGGATGG
>CAYRBS010000594.1:0-1266 GCA_964422335.1 uncultured Mariniphaga sp.
TGCATACATAATAAGCAAATCTCCCGCCTATTGCCCTGATTCTCTCAACAATTTAAAAAAATCAGCGTTTATCTGCAGGAAATCAATATAAAATTCATGCATTGGAGTACAAATACGGACAATCATAAATTATTTATGAGGAATTCACAAATGACATGTGGAATTATTTCCTCATATTTCGCACCAATTCCACAATCGCAGGGAAGCCAAACCAGGACAAATCCATTGGCAAATACAATTTATTCAACTGATAAAGCCATTTTCATCCTGTTTCCATTTATATTTTCTGAAATGGTACAACTGTTGCCGGAGTTCGTTTAATCAACAAAGGGAGTTTATGAAATTTATAAAAAACAGTACAGTTAAAACATATCCCGGTTCGGAACAAGTAAAATACCTTTATTGAGATACGGGATGTTATACGGGTAACTGTACACATATAAAATACACTTAACAAAAACACCGAATTATGGCATTTAATTTAACAACAAGAGCATTTGAAAACGGAGCAACAATCCCGACAAAACATACATGCAAGGGCGATGATCTTTCTCCGCCGCTGGATTGGGATGAAATACCCAAAGGAACAACGTCGCTGGCGTTGATTATGGAAGATCCGGATGCTCCGGGCGGAACATTCATCCACTGGATTGTTTACAACCTGCCGGCAGACAACAACGGGCTGGAAGCGAACATTCCCCGCCAGAAACACCTGAAAAACGGAGCCACCCAGGGGAAAAACGATTTTGATAAAATTGGTTACGGTGGCCCATGCCCTCCCAAAGGGGAAGAACACCGCTATTTCTTCCGGCTTTTTGCACTGAAAAAGAAGTTACCGCCCGAATCGGCAAACAATGAGAAGGATTTTTACAAGGCCATAAAAGGCTTGGTTCTTGAGGAAGCTGAATATATGGGAAAATTCATGCTGTAACTCTTTCTGAAATCCAGGGGAAAATCATCTGGTAACATAAAAGAGTAAAAGGCCTATACAAAAAACGTGGTGAAACAATTAAAGCTGCCAAAGTTGACAGCTTTAATTCATTTCCGGCTCTCATGACAGCCGGAAGTTGCAACCTGAAAGTATTGGGGTGAATTACCACCCCTCACTTAAAAATTTAGCGGGGCAATTTAGTTTTCCGCCGGTGTTATAACGATTTTACGGAATTCAACAGGGCCATGATCGCCCTGCAGCATGATGGGGCCCGGATTTCCTTCATTACTGTCCAGCGAACCGCCGGTAATTCCGGGAATTGGCCGGTTGGAAAT